>JAYVFX010001139.1:0-3266 GCA_043772795.1 Deltaproteobacteria bacterium | reverse complement strand
CCTGGGTCGTCCTATTGATGGGAAGGGAATGCTCGCGGCAGACCTCTCCTATCCTTTGTACACACCAATAACGAATCCCCTGGATCGACAGGATATCAGCGAGCCGTTGGATATGGGTGTTCGCGCTATCGGTGGGTTGATTACCTGTGGCAAGGGGCAGCGGGTCGCGATTATGGCTGGGAGTGGTGTAGGAAAGAGTACCCTGCTCTCTATGATTGCTCGTTATACACGTGCGGATGTGAAAGTGATCGCGCTGATCGGCGAGCGCGGACGGGAAGTGCAAGAGTTTGTCGAAAGAGTCCTTCCGCCCGAAGATCGCGAACGAACGGTGGTCGTTACGGCCACTTCTGCCGACCCACCGCTGGTCCGCGTTCGTGGCGCTTTTATCGCGACCGCGATTGCCGAGTATTTTCGTGATCGCGGCAAAGCTGTTCTTCTGCTGATGGATTCGCTGAGTCGCCTTGCCATGGCACAACGAGAAGTGGGGCTGGCCATAGGAGAACCGCCTTCGACCAAGGGGTATACGCCCTCAGTGTTTTCTCTCCTTCCCCAGTTGTTAGAACGCGCCGGCACCTGGAAAGGCAAAGGCAGTATCACCGGCTTGTATACAGTACTGATAGAGGGAGATGATCCCCACGAAATCATTAGTGACACTGTTCGTTCCCTTGCCGATGGACACATCCTCCTCTCGCGTCGACTGGCAGAGCAAGGCCATTTCCCAGCCATTGACGTGCTCCCGTCGGTAAGCCGGGTCCGCACCCGCGTCACCTCACCAGAGCACCAACGCCTGGTGACAGAGATGGTCCGCTATATGGCAGCCTACCGAGACGCAGAAGACTTGATCCAGATTGGCGCCTACGTGACTGGCAAGAATCCCGAAGTCGATCGCGCCATCCAACTGATGCCCAAGATCCGGCGTTATCTCCGGCAAGAGGAGTCTGAGGAGGCGACCCTGCAGGCGAGCGTTGCGGATCTCGCCGAGTTACTCGCGAGCTAAAAAAGACAATCTTCACGAGAGAAAACCTATGGCCGCTTTCCGTTTTCGTCTAGCCTCAGTGCTTCGCTATCGCAGCCGTATACGCGAAGAAAAACAAGGAGAATTACAAACTCTGGAAGGAGCGAAAGGACGCGTCCTTGCCGAGATGCGAAGGCACGAAGAGCTGATCATCCAGCACGCGAAAGCCATGGAGGAACAGCAGGGACAAATCGTCACTGCACTCGGTGTGAGGATTCAGGGAGACTTCTCTCAACACGCCTCACAGCAAATCCGCACCCAGCACCAACTCCTCACGATAGTGCAGGGCAGGATCGCTGAGCAACGCCAAGAGGTTGCGCAAGCCGACAAAGACGTCAAGAGTCTGGAACAACTCCGTCTCCGATTGTGGGAACGCTATCGCCACCAGGAAAGTAGTGAAGAACAAAAAGTTATCGACGAAGTTGGGCAGCGCGCCTACTACGATAAAAAGCGAACGCATACTTGAAAAGCCGTGTCACTGTAGGGGCGACCGGCCGGCATGGGTTCCAACTTATAGCGATTTTCACTTGTGTGCGACCTGGGAGCGCGGGCGTCCCGCCCGCAGAAAAAGCAACCGAGACGGTCGCGCTCCCAGGAAAAAAGGACTAGGACCGTAGCACCTGCCCTGGCAGCGCTCCTGTGTGTTTCTGCTGATCGAAGAGCACGATACCGTTAACAATCGTACTCTGGATCCCACGGGCTGGCATCACCAAGCGGCGTCCACCACCAGGCAGATCGTAGCGCATCTCCGGTCGCCGGCCTGATCCCACAGTGTTGTAGTCAAACAAGACAATGTCAGCAGCCGTGCCCACGGCTAACCGTCCACGATCCCGCAGACCAAAAAAATCGGCTGGCTCAGACGTGAGTCGCTGCACAGCATACTCCAGACTCATGACCTCTTTCTCCCGCACCCACGTGCCCAGGAGGTAAGTGCAGTACCCAGCATCGCACAACATATCAACATGTGCGCCGCCGTCAGACAGACCAATTAAGGTCCGCGGATCGGTAATCAACTCAGGAATGAGATCATCATTGGCATTGAAGAGCACGATGGTGTACTCGATCTTGAGGTCATCTTCGAGTCCTAGATCCAAGAAGGTGTCGAGGCCATCCTTGCCCCGCGCGTGCGCAATTTCGGCGACGGTTTTGCCTTCTAACGATTTCATGGCTGGATTGCTTACCTCTTTCACTTCCAGTCGCTCCCAGCGACCAGAAAAAATGCGCGGCTTTTCCAGCTCTTTGCGGAACGCTTGACGAAAGGCAGGATCACGATAGACCTGCATCTGCTCTTCTGGGGTGCGATTGAACACCGGGTTCCACGACGGATGATTGGCGAAGATGAACGGGTTGCGTAAGTTGATTTGAATGACAAACGGGCGACAGGTTACTTGCGGAATCCCGCCACGTTTAATCAACGGTTCAGCCTTGCGTAATAGCTCAGGCCCAGCCTCAGGCTTATCATCACGACTGACCACGCCCAGCCAGGTCACCGGTCGGCCACTTTCTGTGAGTAAGAAATCAAGCAGCGCATATTCTTCCTCTGAGAGTTCGGCCGCCGTCGCGGTGAGCGCTAATTCGATCGTCCCTTTGCCGAGTTCTTTGAGCCCGTTCGCATACGCCTTCAATTCATCACGGCTGGCTTGGCGGCACGCCAACGGGCGGCCTTTGTAGCCAATGTGCTGCGGAATCGCCGTGGTGGTGAACCCAAAGGCCCCTGCCCGCACCGCTTCCTGCAACAAGGCTTTGATCTGCGCTGTCTCTGCGGCGGTAGCTGCGCGTTCCATCGACTCTTCGCCCATGACGTAGTGCCGAAATGGGGTGAGCGGTGCCATAAAGCCCAGATTGATTCCCGAGCCGCGTTTCTGTGCGGCTTGGAGATATTCTGGAAACGTCTCCCACTCCCAGTTGATCCCGCGACTGAGCACGTCGAACGGAATCGCCTCGACGTTCACCAGATCCCACGCGGTGATTTCCCGCACCTGTGGTCTACACGGCGCGAGACCAACACCGCAGTTCCCCATAATGACCGACGTAACCCCATGCCAGGAGGACGATGACAGCAAGGGATCCCAACAAATCTGTGCATCGTAGTGCGTATGGGGGTCAACGAAGCCTGGCGCGACAATCAGATCTGACGCGTCAATGGTCTGCTTCGCACCATCAGTGATTTTGCCAATCGCAGCAATTTGTCCGTTGGCCACGGCAACGTCTGCGCGGTAGCGCGAAGTGCCGAGGCCATCAACGACAGTCC
>JAYVFX010001138.1:0-2037 GCA_043772795.1 Deltaproteobacteria bacterium | reverse complement strand
CCTCAATGCCTCGACCCTCTATCGGACCCTCTCTCCCAAGGGGAATCCCGAACTGAAGAGTCTGATTTCACTCCTCCGAGCGCTCGGGATGCAACTGGCTGTGAGGCCCTTGCCACAAAAACGGGCCGCCTAAATCCCCCGATCTTGCCGTTGAAGCAACTTCCTTGACATAATTGGATATGTCTACCTTGCAGCATGTGGCGGATTGAGGAGCATCAGCGAGTGGAAAAATAACTTGATGCCGTGCCCGGGGAAATTCTGAAACGCTACGAGAAATGGAAAGACATCGCCAGGATCTCTGGTCCCCCAGGGCTGAGACTGATCTAAGGTTTCCATGATGAAGCATTACGCGGCGAGTGGCAGGGGTATCGCTGCTCATGAGTATCGGAGGCCCTAAGATGAAGGCTTTTCGTCCGGCACGCAAACGTATTGACGTATCCGTGGGAGAGTCCGTACGTATTCTTCGCGAGCTGCAGGGGTACAGTCAAAACGAACTAGCGAAGCGAACAGGCATTCCACAGGCAACCCTTTCTGCCATTGAGAATGATCGTGTGCGGCTGGGCGTCGAGCGGGCCAAGATTCTGGCGCGTGCCTTACAGTGTCATCCGGCAGTATTGGTTTTCCCAGGATGGGAAGTCTCCCAAGAGACGGCAGCCTAGCAAAGCCATTGCCCTCGACCGCGGTCATGTTGTAGTGCTGAATCCTCACGGCAGATTTAATGGTGGAGGCGGAGCGGTGAAGTACAGGCCGCACTGACGGTATGTTTTCTTCACGGTTACCCAGTCCGGTGAAGGAGCAATCAAGGCAAGTCCAGCTAACGCATGGCAGGCTTCAGCCTGGTAACCGAAGCGTCGGGCGTCGTCTAAGCTGCGGGTAAATTCGTGCTGCGTATGTTGTGACTTGCCTTGCAGAAGGGCCAACTCCCCTACCCCTAAACGGCAATAAATCGTACCGCGATGATCGCGTGTCTCGCGAAAGAGTTTTTGGGCACGGGCGAATTCCGTAGCACTGCGGCGGTAATCACCGCGCATTTTGTGAACCGTTGCCATGGCCCATACGGTGTATGCAAAGCTGGCTTTGTCGCCGATACGTCCGTACAACTTCTCCGCTTTGGCAAACAACCGCATCGCTTCGTCATATTCTTTGTGCATGCGTGCGGCATTGCCTAAGCCACAGTACGAATAGGCACGGCCATAGACATCACCGATATTCTCAAACAGTGCGTTCGCTTCTTGGTAATAACGGCGCGTATCGGCGAACTTACCCATGAGACGCGAGGCACCTGCGAGTCCACACAGCGCGTATCCTGTCCCAGGCTGATCTTCTTGCTTTTTGGCGAGCGCTAAAGCTTTGCGGAAATGAGCAACGGCTTTACGCAGGTCACCACAGAAGCGATACGTACTCCCAAGCGCCCACAGTACGAACCCTTCACCTTCTTTGGCACGAGCCGCGTGGTACAACTGTTGCGCTTCTGTGAGATACGGAAGCGCACGCTCTGGGTTTCCTTGCGCACGCAGACTCAGCCCGACTCCGGCTAAGCTTTCGGCTAATCCTTCTTGATCGTCGAGAGTCACAGAAAGCGAGACTGCTCGTGTATAGATACGTTGAGCTGTCGCAAACTGGCCCATCATGCGTAAGCAGTCGCCGGTGCCAATCACCGCATCACGCTCACCTTCAGTGTCTTTTGTCGCTTTGTATGCGGCTTGGGCGTGACGATAGAAGGCCAGCGCTTCAGGAAAACGACTCTTCTGACGGGCGCGTTCACCTTGGCGGAAGAGGCGAGCCGGGTTATTGGGAGGGGCGGTAAAGTTGATCATATGCAGAGACTAACACAGCACATGAGCGACGGGGTCTGCAACTCCATCCGAGCTCGGCTAAATTGAACCACAGAACATTCGTGCACTGTGGCACTTGCTGTGAAATCCTCCCTGTCCTTCCTTTTCCAAAGGAGGGAACCCAAATGCCCCCTTTCGCAAAGGGGGCCGCGCAGCGCGGGGGGATTTTTGTCAGAGACTGTGCCAATGTCGTGTGGTCTGA
>JAYVFX010001137.1:0-2317 GCA_043772795.1 Deltaproteobacteria bacterium | reverse complement strand
CTGCCCGTCCGCGACAACCAGTGTGTTTGACATTCGCGAAAGTGAACGGCGAAGACCGAATGTTAGTGACAACAGCCAATGGCAATTTCTCCCCACGTCGTCAGGTCCCTGGATTCGCGACCGTGACGCAGGTCACGCCGGACGGACAAGTGTTGCCGCAGTTTCTGGTTGAAGGGTTACATGCACCGACGGGCATTGCCTATGCACCGGCTGGATTTGGTCCGTATGCAGGTGACTTATTCGTTGCTGACATTGGTACGGCCATGCCCATGCCAGTGCCGAAAGACCGATCCTTACCGCGTGAAGGAAAGATTTATCGGGTTGATCAGGGAGGAAAGCTCCACCAGTTCGCGAGTGGCTTTGTGATGCCAATGGGACTGCGCTTCATCGGCAAGCGCTTGATCGTTTGCGATGTGAACGGCGATTACATCGGTGGTGGCCAAGAACTGGCTGATGGGTTTGTGGTGGAGTTTACAGCGTAAGCAGGAAAATCTCAGCCGTGCTTGTGAAGGAGGGAGTGAGCTAAATCGACCCACAGAAGATTCGTACACTCCCACATTGACCTGTCCGCTATCCACGATAGGGTGGCTTCTTTCGGAGGTAGAGCGATGCGTACGATTCTCGGCTTTTGTCAAGGATTTCTTGAGAAGACCTTCGATCGTGGCGAGGTACTTCTTGTCGAAGGGGGAAGGGAAGGAATTCTCTACATCTTGATCGAAGGGGACCTTGAAGTGCTCAAGGGTGATTTGCAAATCAGTGTTGTGTCTGAGCCTGGTGCAATCTTCGGCGAGATCTCCATCTTACTCGACATCCCGCATACAGCAACCGTCAAGGCGCTCTCGCCTGCTCGGATGTATGTGGTTGAGCGCGCCAACGAGTTCCTCCAGTCACATACAGATATCGCTTATCAACTTGCCAAGCTCCTTGCCCAGCGAGTATACGGGATCACGAGCTACCTCGTTGACATGAAGAGCCAGTTCGAGGATCAAAAGAATCACCTCGGTATGGTTGACGAAGTCCTCGAGACCTTACTCCATCAACAAGTTGAGGAATGCACTCCGGGCTCGGATCGCGATCCTGATACGACTATTTAAGCCAGGTTGGTAGCTCGGTAAGTTCAGGTAGTGGACGCCTGAGGGGTTCGTCCAGGTGCAGGACCTCGGCACCGGCCAACGAGAACCAGAGCGCCATTCGTTCGTTGGTATCAAAAATGACGTGGGTCGGACACGGACCAATTTGCCGCCCGGAATTGAAGATCCATGTAGAACCTCGCTGATCCGCCCAGGATCCGCCCTGGCGAAAAGGCGACTGATGGATGTGGCCGGTGAGCACGATGTTTGGCGCGTACTGCTCAATCCACTGCATCAGGTATGCGTCGCCGAAATACTTCTGCCCACCCCAGCTCGTCGGTGATTCGTCTGGCGGCGCGTGGTAGACCCAGATCCATTGGTCTTTGGGTTTCTCGGCATCACGTGCAAGCTGCGCGCTGACCTGCTCTCGGGCCTGTGGGCCGTCCCACCAAGGGCAGATCGTAAATAAAGTGCCGTCGATCGCAACGCAGTCTTCGTCGGTCGGCACCCCGAGATAACGCACTTTGGAGATCCACTTTGCGAACTTCTCGCCGGTAGCGTTCCGAGCGTCCAGATCATGATTCCCCGAGCAGACGATGAGTCGGGTCTTAGCGTGGAGTCGCCTCAGGTACGTCAGGATTACAGTGATCTGAACCTGAACATCAACACTCGAAGAGATGTCGAGATGGTCGCCCGCGATCACGATGATATCGAAAGTTTCCGCTTCATTTAGCACCCAATCGAACTGCTTGAGAGCGTAGTGCAGATCGGAAACGAGAAGGCACCTCATGACTACTCGCCTTCCTTCAGCTGCACGTTGCTCTCCAATATCTTGAACTGACTTCGCTGTGCTGGTTCGATAGCGTTCATGTCACCGATAAACTGAATCATGCCTGCTCCCTTCTGGACAACTGCAATACCATAACCCAATGTCTAATGCTCCCCTTCCCCGCCGCGGCCAGAACGTGTCTTCTCATGCCCATTCCGAACCGTAACATGGCCGCGGTCGGGGTGGAGCGATTCGTTAGGCCGCATGACTCTGAACGCTGTGCAAAGTCTTGTTTTTGTCCCCTCCTTTACTGCCTTCTGCGTGCGTCGTGGTGTACTCACTTCAACCCCGCTTTGCGCGCGGCGGCAAACCAGCGCTCTACGATCGTTGGATCTTTGACCGGGACACTCTGTTTCCATACGTCCAGAGAGAAATTAGGATTGAGTCGCAGGACTTCCGTTGCTGCAGCCCGCGCCGC
>JAYVFX010001136.1:0-2792 GCA_043772795.1 Deltaproteobacteria bacterium | reverse complement strand
GCGCGCGCAGCCAGGCTAACCACGCTGTCAAGTTTGCCATTCCAGCTCTTGCTAATTCGATCCGAATGCGGTCGTCATGCGCCGATCTGAAGCAATGATCAAGGGACGAATCCAGGTACCGGACGTAGCGATCAATGAGAGCAACCGCTGGGCTTGATTCATCACCCAACCTGCGGCTCATCCCTGCGCTCATAAGCGTG
Organism: Deltaproteobacteria bacterium; assembly: GCA_043772795.1. GTDB lineage: Bacteria > Desulfobacterota > Binatia > Bin18 > Bin18 > VGTJ01. The sequence goes on along the minus strand of JAYVFX010001136.1, from coordinate 2,592 downwards.
TAGCTTAGTTCGTCCGTTGGGGAACACCCATCAGTGATGACGGCCCGCGACGCGGCGTCGATCAATGCCCGTTGTGGGAAAGCCATCTGTAAGTCCAAGCGATAGTATTGTGCCGCTGCGCTCCGCAATCCTCTCACCGTGCTATATTTTACATGCAGAGTATCCGTCCGCGACGTCGCTGCTGAGCGCCATTGAGTGGGCTGGATCGCATAATGCTGCTGCGCCCACATAATCGCGATGGCGGTACTTGATGGCGGTGCTTCCAAGGGTGTCTCTTTCAACACCCGCACACCGAACGTTCCTTCGAACTGCCGCAATTGTCTCAACCGCATTTGATATTGCTTGTGTGTCCCCTTGGACCATGCGTGCACGACATCGATCAGCCGCATCCGCTCGAGCATCAATAGTGCAATGTCTGACGCCCGCCAAAATAATTCTCGATTCAGCGCCGTTCGTACAGTGCATGCTTCGCAAATAAAATTCGGGAACTCCTTCATTGGTGGTAAGTAAAGTCCCTCCGACTCGGCCAATCTGCTCGTGAACGGTGGTCCCGCCCTGACACAACCAAGATGGTAACGTGTGTAGCACGGGAGTGCTTTCTGGCCACTCGGTAATCGGAAAGACGTGTCATAAAAGCGACACTGGTGGTGCAGTTCCTTCCGTCCCAAGATCTGTCGGCAACCCGCGCAACAGTTCGGCTTGTTGCCGGTGCCATTTGGCATTCTTGGGAACGGCAAGCCGGTCCACCCTGTTGAGGTTGGATGGTAACGAAGGAACGAAAACGGGTAAGTAAAGCACCGTCACCGGTAGGAGGTGAACAGTGGGCCGGTCCGGAAGAGATCTTGTCGTGAACGGTGTCAACTCCACGAGATGTCGGGAGAGCGATCGCCACTCGCGTTGTAGGAGGCGAGGTACGTAGAAGATGGCCGATGTCGTCGCTGGTTGTTCAATCCATGCTTGGAGCATAAAACTTATATTCTGACTTGCCATTTCTGGAGGCGGTGTCCACACAGAGAAACGCCCGAACAGATTTCGGGCATCCCACTCCTGGTCCCATCGCCAATGGGTCCAATCCTTGTGGAGGTCGGGGATATCAGGGTTCGCGGTCCGTGTCCATTCGATCAACCACGGGCCAAACGTGACGGGCGCAAACAGGTCGCACATCAGTGACGCACTCGTCTCTCGCTTGTGGAGCGGTGATAACCACACACCGCGGCTGATCCCGTCCGTTCCCTGAATGATCATCGTTGTCCCTGGTACATGAACCACTTCCAAGTGACATGCCAGTCGCAACTCTTTCGTCTTGATAGCTTGCACCAACGCGTGTAAGCGGGGTGATGACGATGAACCGGACATTGTGACATGGTAAGTCGTCATGTTGTCCGTGAAGTATAGTAACGTCTTGTTTTCGAATCTAGACTTGCTGGTCTGTTGCAGCCATCCGACTTCTTGCTCTAACGTGATATCCAACGTCTTCAGTTCTCTCCAGTTCGACGAGAATTGGTGGACATGAGGTTCCCACGTTCCCATCCACATTCGCATAGGATGCGCGGCGGTCCCTAGTACTTCGCATGTACCGCCGGTGCCAGTGCCGCTACCATCTCCCCACGCACATCCCAAAGTGCAGGTGTCGTGCGGGCGAACGGGACGACTCGTCCCTGAACTCAGGAATGAGTTCCACCACAACAGCCCGACGATAGATGCCGGGGTGAATTTCGTTGTTGTGTAGAACTTTGCCCGAGGGTCTGTTTCTTGGTTGTCCACTGAGATGAGATCATGCAGTGGTCTGAGGAAGGTTTGCCCCAGTCTTGTCGGCGTCGCATCCACCAGAGACTGTAAGACCCCGTTAACGACGCTCAAGGCTAAACGGGAGAACTCTCCCTTGGACTGTGAAAGTGTGTACTGCACCTGAACCAAGGCTCGACTTCTCTTCTCTTGGGGGATCTCGAGTAGAGGCTCACCGGTCGTGTCGTATACAAAACCACAGTATTTCACCCGCTGGGTCGGTGGCACGGTTTTTCCCGGGTTGCACAACAGGCCCAGTTCGACCGCTACGTCCATCAGTGCCGATAACGCTGCCGATGTTTTCGCGTAAGTTGGTCCGTGCAGAAGGAAGTCGTCGACGTGGACCCATGTTTGTACCACTGGAGACCCGTCTACCTCACTCACACAGATGCGCCCTTTTCCACAACGTTGATCTCGTCTGGCCCCTGAAGCCGACGCGTGCCACGTGTTGTCAGCAGGGATGCCTTGGAACAGATCGGGGCGCCGTTCCGCGAGGCGCCGCAGTGTTGTCGTGCCCATGCGCCCGGCAATTGCTGGTGAGTTCCCAGCTCCCATCGGTAGACCCCTGTATCGGTAGTGAGCCCCAGTGGTCGGGTGCACACACCCAAGGAATTTTCGCTCCGACACTACGGTCGGGAATTGGTAAAAGAACTTTGAAGCATCAACGGTTGCCGACCATCCTCCCGTGTACATGTGAGGTAAGATCGTGCTGACTCGCGGCAGGTACACCGGTTCATTGGCAATCGCTTCGTTCTGTAGCCCCTCCTTCATGTTTGCTAACACTCTCCATTGACCCGGCTGTCCTGG
>JAYVFX010001135.1:0-7292 GCA_043772795.1 Deltaproteobacteria bacterium | reverse complement strand
AGGTAAGTCATCTGACGCGATGGCGCAGGGGACCTCCCATGTCGGTTGCAGTAACACGTACAGGGCAACCACAACCCATTGCTTCGGAGAAACCACGTTTAGACCGCCCCTTCTGTGGTTCGCAGCCTCTCGTACATTCCCTGTATCCAGCGAATACTCGCGCCTTCATCCTCAATGATTCCCGATAAGAGTTCCTTGCTCTGTTGATCTTCTTGAATCTCGGCAGCCAGGTCTATGACCGGCTTCATAAACTCCTCGGGATTACCAAACAGGTTCGCAAGAACGCCAAGCTTCTCAACATCTGAGCGTTCAGGAGAGCTAAAGAACGGTATCTCCTTTTGCCGACGTTCCTCAGGTACTCTTGCCTTGGGCGTTCCACCTAAGGCGAGGAGTCGCGCCTTCATCACCTTTGCATGCAAGGCCTCGCGTTGTTGTATCACAGCCAGTCCACCCTTCACTCCTTCGTGCTGGCTCACTGCGATCCAACGTGGGAGGTACTGGGCAACAAATCCTTCTGTTGATCGATACACATCGAGTAGATGCATAATTCGGTCGCGCTCAGTGGGGTTCGAGTTGCCAACGTAACCAGCATACACTCGACGTTGTTGGGTCGTGCCATCACTCATGAGAGACCTCCTTGCTGCTCAGCGTCTATTGCTCAATCTTCCCCCAAGCAAGCACTTTTGTCGGCAGGATGCGCACCATCGCATTGTGGGGAAAGGTTAATGTCATCAGTCGGTATTGCGGATAACGTTCACGTAACAAACCAAGGGCTCGGGCATGTTCTTCCTCCTGTTCAACGATCGCTGCCTGCCCGGTGATGAGAACATACGCCAACTGGGTCCAGTCGTCAGCATAGTCATCGATCACCATCGCAACTTGAGGATTTGCGAGAATGTTGCGTATCCGTTTCAGTGGTTTCCCAGTCTGGCGTTTCGGTTTCTCATCAACAATAAAGTACAAAGACGTACCGTCGAAGGCGTAACAAAAGGGCATGACGTGCGGCTGGCCAACCGTGTCGGCTGTCGCCAAACGCGCAACAACATGTGAGTGAATGAAGCGTTGGACTGGTTCGGCGATGGGGAGCGGCATTGATACTTCGGTTTCTACCTATGCTGATCGCACAATCCCACTCGATTCCTCTCGTCCACGAAAAGCATCTTGTGCTTCACGGTAAATCCGTTCGGCTTGTCCTGAGTATCGCGGCGAGAAGTGAAAGACAACCAATTTCCGTGCTTGTGCCATCCGCCCCAATACGCCAGCCTGACGAGCAGTGAGGTGATACCGTTTGGTTGCCTGGTCTTCATCGTCATTGAGAAAGGGAGACTCACAAAAGAAGAGGTCGGCATCCTGCGCTAGCGCCGCAATACGTGCAGCGTTCTCGGGAGTGAAAATCGTATCAACGACGTACGCGATTTTGTGGCCACGCGTTTCTTTGACCAAACGATGTCGCAGGTCACCGAGCGGCAACTGGCGACTGTTTTCTGTACCGTTTCGCTCCCGCCACTGGGCGAGGATCGGAAACTCATCGGCTTCTCCACGACGGAGCGCTAATTTCACTTCCGACAACCAGGGGCCAGGGAGTATGCCCAGCTGCGATAAGACAGTGGTATCAACGTTGAAGTGAGTTTTCTCTTCTACCGCAAATCCCAACGAATGAATCCGATGATCAAGATGCGCTACCCGTACCCGAAAGGCGAGTTCGTCGAGCACAATGCCGGTAAACGGTGGTGCCGGGAGGTCTTCCGGAGTAAACCCAGTCCGAGCCGGGAAGAGCACGCGACGGATACTGTCTGGTGCGACCTCGGATACTTCAATGGCAAACTGGTAGTTATCTACCAAGTTCCACGTATAGCCGCGGAGCTTTCCCTCTACACAGTCAACAATACCAGGCGGACCAAAGAGAAAGAGCTTTTCGTCGCGCGGAAGAAATAAACGGAGGAGATGGTCAAAGCCAATAAAGTGATCCATGTGACAGTGTGAAACAAACACATGACTCACACGGAACATATCTGCCGCTGGCAGTGCGTCATTATGTCCAAGATCGAAGAGCAGCGCTCGACCTTCCCAACGCAAGTGGACGTAGAGGCCAGGGTCACCGAACGGTCCATTGACCAAGCGAGCAGCAAAGGCGACATTCATGCCCCTAACAGAGCGGGAGAAACGGACGCCGTCAAGCACAGGGACGCGCTCATGCGGTCAGCAAGAGGGAAAAAGCAGGCGTTACGATTGCCGTTTGAGGAGGACGAACTGCCGCTTGAGGCGTTCAACTTGGTCCTGGATAGACGACAGATGACGGCTTTCTTTGAGCACTTGAAACACATCAAGGTCAGAAGCTTCACGGCGTCCTTCCGACACTTCCCGCATACTATCAATGATCTCGTGGATCACCCGAGGAATCTCGCGTTGGGGAATGACTAAATCTCCCCGGCCTAACGTCCCACCCCAATGCGCAGCATACGGACGCAATACATGGAGAATCTTTTCTGTCACACTTTTTTCGCTTGGCATAACCATCTCTTTCTTGTGATATGACTTGTTGATGTAGATGTCATTATCATGACCGGGCACCTACTTTGCAAGTCAGTAAAATAGGAGAGAAATGGGACCTACGTTGCCAACGATACTGTTAGCTCTCATATTTCTTACCCAGCGCTAAGGCCTCTTTCACTCCTAAGAGCGTCGTCATCTCATCGAACAACCCAGGTCCCGAACTCTGGGCAATACTGCCCGTTTCTTTCAGTTCACGCATCATGTCGCGCATACGCAGATAGAATCCCGTCAATGTCGCCGAATAAATCGTCAGGCGGAATCCCACCTTTTCAACGTCAGACACCGGTAGTAACTGCCCGTTATACAACAGCGGCAGATCGCCAATTTCCTGCACGTAACGTTGCATATCTGCGAGCGTGCGAATGCCATCGACAAAGATCAAATCAGCGCCGGCGTTACGATACGCACGTGCCCGTTTGACAACATCCTCCCAACCATTGACAGCCAATGCATCAGTGCGCGCAATGATCACAAAGTTCGGATCTCGTCGTGCATCACAGGCAGCTTTCACCTTCGGCACCATTTCTTCCAGAGGAATGACCTGCTTTCCAGCAAGAAACCCGCAACGCTTGGGCCATACTTGATCTTCAATATGCAGCGCTGCCGCACCGGCAGCCTCGTAGTCACGCACAGTGCGATACACGTTGACCGGATTCCCATAGCCGGTATCAGCATCGCAAATGAGCGGAACAGTTATGGCTCCGGCAATATAGCGAACGTTCTCAACCATCTCAGCCATCGTCAGGAGCCCGACATCAGGAAATCCGCGCGCTGCAGCCGTACCGAAACCGGTCATATACACGGCCTGAAAACCCGCGTCCTGTGCAATGCGCGCCTGAAAGGCATCGAACACAAAAGGGGCGACAACCATGCCCGGTTCGTTAAGCATCTGACGCAATCGTTGTGCTGCTTCTGACATACGTCCCTCCTCACCGCGTTATTTCAGCGACCGCAGAAACGAAAACAGCGCGGCAATACACCCCTCAGCATTATCGAGATAGATCTCATGACCATGACCGGCAATCACGGCGATCCGTGCACCCGGGATCGAGTCACGAATCATAATCTGCTCAGTCAGTGGTGTCAGAGGGCTACTCTCAGGTGCTAAGACTAACGTCGGCACTTTCACTTGTGGCAGCAAAGGTGTGATATTCACACTCGGGACCAAACGACAGAGGCCTTGCAAAACATGGGTTGGCGTTTTCCCCCACTCCTTTAAGATCCACTCAAGCCGTGGGGACTTTGCCTCGCCAACTGCCACACCACCGCCCTGTTCCATCAGCGCTTTCACCCATCCTGCCGGTCCGAGGGTCCCAAGAGCGGTGTACCAATCTTTATGGCCGACGGCGAATCTTTCTTGAATATGGGGATGGATCGCTGTTGGTGTGGCACAAAGAGTGAGGCTCTTCAATCGTTCCGGCCAGCGGACCGCAAAAGCAATTCCCAGAATGCCACCAACCGACTCTCCAACATAATGGATCTTGTCAATGCCAAGCGCATCAAGAAATCCTTTCATGTCGTTGAGCAGATCATCGACAGACCACACATAATTGACCCCAGGGTCCGCAGATTGCCCGTGCCCACGCATATCGCGCCGAAGCACGCGATACTTCCCTGCTAACGGTGGAACCCAGTGATACCAAAACTGCAAACTGCGACCAAACCCGTGCTGAATCCACAAGGGCTCAGCCGACTTCCACGGATCGGTAAAATCATTGATCTCGTAGTACATCTCATAGTTGTTGGCTTTGACTGTGGGCATGACAATCCCTCCTTCATGCCCCTGCCCCTACAAGGTTCGGTTGCGTAAATCAACCGCGGCAAACCGCTCGGTATCGTGCAACAACGCTCAAGCTACGACTCGTTGGATGATGCGTGTGAAGATTGATGAGCATAGGAGCGGGCGTGTTTACCACTCCGTCCGTGCTGGTGGGAGGGCGCCCTTGGCATGCGGAGAAGAAAAGAATTCTTTTTCTCGTACCAAATCTTTCTCCATATAGCGACGCAAGAGAGCAGCCGCATTGCGCAGCAATTCCCGCTTGCCACGGAATACATCTTCGCGAATCCACTCCCCCTGCACCCAACAATCAAACGACGCCTCGTCAATGAAATTGAACTCTAGTAGGCGTTCGCCAACAGGCGTTCCTGTCACGATAGCTCGTAACGAAAGGCCCGCGTCAACTAATACAGCACGCGCCTCAGGCGGCAACGGCAGGGCGCGTTTGACCCGCTCAATTTCCGTTGCCGGAGACCGTTCAGCAACCAGGGCCACATACCCCCATTCCCCCAAGCCTGGGTTCGCTTGCATGAGAAGTTTAAGATTGAGGTCAGTCAGGTTTTTGGTCGCCTCTTCTTGGTCGTAGCCTTCCACACTACGAAAGAAGTTGGCACCAACGAAGGCTTGCCCCTCTTGAAGCTTCACTTTCTCGCGGGTCTTGAGTTTCTCAACCCACCAATTGTTGTCAACACTCTGCTCGCGGACACTCTGTTCTCTGGAAGATTCTTTTGCCATAACATCCCTCACCGTCGCTGAGGATTAAGGCCACGTACCATATTCTGGGCAAACGCATTCGCTTTACGTTCGGCGTCAACCCAGTAAATGTAATGGCCCATTTCATGGTAGATCATGTTAACCCATTGTCGTTCGGAATTATACTTGCGCCCTCGTTTCCAATATTCTGGGTGCATGAGGTGGATTGTTCCGTCCTCGTATGTTCTTCCAGCCGTCTTCCCCCAGTCGATGTACGCGTACCATTCAAACCGGGGCCGCTTCAGACGGTAAAACGCACAAAGGCGTGTGATGGCCTGGCGAAAATTGCTGGGTTCATGATCGTGAAAAAAGCTCGCAAGCAACCGATCAATAACACGCCGCTCCCGCACAGGCGGCAAGAGCATGAGCATAAAAGTGTCGTCTTACGGGAGATAATACGAAAAACCAGCGAGCACTATACCTGACTCAAGGCCTGCATTATGGTCGTAGAGGCTCGCATTTGAAATATGCCGAAATCGCCACATCGCATTCAGAGCGAAATTATCACTGAGAAAATAGCTGGCACCAACACCGATCGCTTCTGTAAAGCTAAAATGTCCGCCTAACTCATAACCGCGCAAGTCAGTATACAATACACCAAGTCCACCTTCGATGTAGGGCGCAAATCGGGTGCCAGTATCAAAATAATACGTAAAAACGGGAAGCCCAAGGCCGAGTTCGACTGAACCACTATTCCGCGGTCGAATGGAATGCATCACCGAAGCAAACGGCTCTGCACTAATCTCCAGTGCCCCAGCCGGGACAATCCACCATTGGCCTTTAAAGAGAGTGTAACCCAATCGTAGATTCACTGGGATCATCTCTGCATGCTTCCGCAGTCCCCAAATATATCCCGTGCGTAATCCCACCTCCCACGTCCCGGCTTTGGGCAATACATCTTCAGCGTATGAAATTCCACTCCCGCACAAGACTCCAAGCACCACTAAGCAACTCATCCCCCACCGTCTCCAGTTCCTCATTCTGCCTCCCCTTTGTTCGCCAAATTTGGTGAGCATCGGCAATCGCTCCTATCCGACTCCTGGTTATTTGGCAAGCGGTAGTAAGCAGCTCAGATGAACCTCTCACCCCTCATATACCATCCAGTGTACATGCTTCAACAAAGAAGGTTGACCGGTTCCTCTTTTCGGTCCCCCTTCGTTATCATTCACTCTTCCGAATCTCCTGATTTTTTGAGCGTTAGCTCTCAATAGCTTTCCTGGCAGCGATTTTGCGCTCTCATCATCCTGTTTGTCGGAAAAGAAACTGTAAGAGAGGAACCAGTGAGACAGACAAACACCATTCAACAATGAAAAAAGGAGGAGTATATGCTCACACAGAACACAAGAGTTGACCCAACGGAAGTCTACACCGCCAGGGATCTCGATATTACGTATTTTGTCAGTCGCTCTCGCCCGCTCGATCTTACTGGCATTGTCTGGGATGACGTGGCACGGTCCCCTATCACTTCAGATGTCATCCGCACCCTACGATACATGCATGAAATAGAGCGACACACAGTGATATTCCCGAGAACGATCTTTTCAACGCGTGCAGTTAATGATGAGGTTATCGGACGATTTCTCACTTGCTGGTTGTACGAGGAAAGTTTCCATGGCCCCGCGCTGGCTCGTTTTCTTGAGGCGGCAGGTCAAAGCCTTCCCCCTCAGCCCTGCAATCGCTTCATACGTACGGATCGACTGGAAGCCATTGTCATCCCGATTCTCGCGGCATTGTGGTCTGATTTCTTAGCTCTACATATGACTTGGGGTGCGATTCATGAACTCACCACTATCACGGCATATCACAGGCTTGCGACACAGGCCGGGCATCCTAATCCTGACAGAATTGCTGAAACGCCTCATTCGCGAGGAATCACGTCACTTTGCATTCTATTATGCTCAAGCAAAACAGCGGCTCGCACGGCCTCGCGTCGCAGCCGTCACCCGGTTTTTGCTTCAGCAACTATGGACGCCAGTAGGACACGGCGTCCAATCAATACAAGAGGAACGTTTTGTAACGGAATACCTCTTTACCGGCAGCCCAGGAAGGAGCGCTGCTCGTACAGTTGATAGAACAATTCGCCGTCTCCCTGGCCTCGTGAACCTCCCTTTGCTGGAAGCGTGGATTGAACGCAAGATCGGATGTTGGGCAAAGGAGTAGCGAGGCTACCCTACAGCTCAGTACGCTCCAAGACGCTTGGGGTGAGAAC
>JAYVFX010001134.1:0-4650 GCA_043772795.1 Deltaproteobacteria bacterium | reverse complement strand
CAGGATGTCAACAACTCCCCGATGGTTGGCTGAGCCTGGAACGGTACAGCTACTGCGAGCATGATTACGGTCGCGTGCCGTTGGGGTTCTGTTGGAAGTACCCACTGTTGATGGCTTTTTCGGCTTCGGCGGCCAAGCAATACAACCATTCAAGAATCGTCGCTTGACTCTGTCTGATTTCGCGGTTCCACTCGTTGTAGTACCACACAGGCAAATCGTCAGGACCATTGCAGCGAATGAATTCAAATTGCGAACCGAGACGCCCACAAATGATCAACACATCTGCAGGGAGCGTGATTCGGTGTTCCGCTGGTTCATGGTGCCAATACTCACGTTGCTCGGCAGTCATTTCGAGCACGTAAGGATAAAAGGCGGCCAGGTGATCATGAGTAAAGAGCCGCCCGGACTTTTTCCCCATCGTATGAAGATACTGCCGATAGGACGTGGGGAGCGTGACTTGGTATTTTTCTTCGAGCGTCGCAACCTCTTTGCCTGAGCATCCAACCAGTGACGTACGCGAGGCGATGTTGCGATCTGCGAGATGAGCAATGAAGTTTTTGAAGAGGGTATTTATTATTAGTTCCTCGGGAATTCCCGAAAAATACCATTTTGATCAACGGCATTCGCAAACTCAGAGAAATCCATATTCGCCGTTGATAGGTTATTCTCAACAGCCCACATCGCAGACGGAATAACACGGAATAGATGCCCAGGCTCGTGGTACAAATCCACAACAAGAATTGAGCGACTGGGGGAGGAAACGTGACCCCATCGACGATGAACATAAACGTGTAGGTGGAGCCTTTCGGAACGAGGGCGGTCAACTGCTCCACGGTCAGACCGTCGTACTCCGAGTCGCTCAGGACGTCTACGTAGGCCCTGAAGTCGCCGACAGGCTCTCGAATAGCCTTACAAATCGACTCCCATGCAAACTCGTCGGAGAAATCTGTCCTCAGTACCAACGAATGTTGAGTTTTGGGGATCATTCTCAAGAGACCCTCGTTACTATAGGTTTCCTAGCATGAATGGTGGAATCGCTCCGGGGACAAAGGGCTTAGCCCTCGGGCACTAACGGTGAACCCGGGACATTTTTCATCCGAAGTCACGAAGTGTGCAGATGTCCTGTGGGTTGACGTAGCCCGTCAGCTCCGAGCGTTGCGCCGCATACGTGACCAACGATGCACCGGCCACATATCTTGATCCTCGCCCCAACCGATTTCGCCGTTCATGTCCCAGCGAATCAGGCTGTTGATGTCTATAAAGGTATGGCGATTGATAATGATACGACTCACTGGTTCGCCGACGGCTACGATCTCACGTCCTTCGACGTCACGGGCTTGAAGTTCGATACGCGTGATCCATCCATGCCCGGCGTCACGTTCGATCTTACGCTCACCCTGAATGAGTCGTACCGTGCGTTCCTCTCGTCGCAGGAAGCCATAAGCCACAGGATTACGATCGGCCTCAATGTTCGTCACCGCCAGAAACCCGTGTGTCGCACTCGCAGCACCTGTCACGTACGCTGCCTGGCGTGGGCGATCTTCTGGGCGACGTCCCCAGGTGCGGTCGCGCACGGCATGACAATCAATGGCAATGGTCTCACCGTGCAGCACGAGTTCTCCAGTCACATGTCCGATCTGATCGAAGTGATGCGCATGGCCGAAGGTCGAACCCGTACTGGTGAGAGGCTCCGGTGGCATTACGCCGTCGAAGCGAAGCGACACTTTCAAGCGGTCGCCATCATGGTAGCCCAATGCGTAGGACATACAGGGCTCAATCACTCGTATCGAGACACCGGTGGGTAAGGTGATGTCGTTGAGGTCTTGATCGCGGGGAAGCTGAAGGGCGGAGTAGTTGGCCGAGTAGAGTACCTCCCATGGCAGGTGCGCCGTGTGGTCCCAGATCCAGGCGCCCCCCGCGACCGTGCCGATGTTGGGCCGCACCATCGTATAGAACCAACCGCCCAAGCGGCGTTCCGGGTGACAGAACGAGAACCACGCGGTCTCGGTCGCCCACCAATCGCTGCCCATCTCTTCGAAATGGAAGCGGTCATCACGGTCCGTGAATACCCGTTGCTCAGTCATAGGTGTCTCCTTCAAATCTGCCAGGCTGCGCGCCCTTTTGTAGCGGGGATTCGTTTTCTTGACAACAAGTTTATCGGAATATATGTCCTAGAGACACTTTTTGACTCCTGAGAGGCAAAGAGGTTTGGGGCGCAGGGCGCTTTCCTATTACTCGAGAGCACCTATCGACACGCAAGCTGTATGTAGTGATGGGTTTGCTCGCTGTGACCTCAAACTGGCAACCGACCGCGTGTCCGTGCCCATCGACCCCATGGCGGGAGGATTTCTGTTCTGACAGACCGATCTCGGGTCTTGTCCACTGTACGGTGGACTCTTCCCTTCGTGTTTGTCATGAGGTATTGCTGCTGGTCGAGAAGAAGGGCGTTGTGGTAGGGCCCGAGTTCGGAGATGTGAAATTCAAATACATACAGGAGGAACGATATGGCAAATGCTCTACAAACGACAGCGGCGACCGGTACGGGAGCGGTCGACCAATTTGACGCGATTGTGATCGGGGCCGGAGTGTCCGGACTCTATCAACTGTACCGCTTACGAGAGCTTGGTATTTCGGTGCGGTGTTTCGAGGATGGCAGCGGCGTGGGTGGTACTTGGTATTGGAACCGCTACCCAGGCTGTCGCTTCGATTCAGAAAGTGAAACCTACGGCTACTCGTGGTCGAAGGAACTCCTACAAGAATGGAACTGGAAGGAACATTATTCTGGTCAGCCGGAAAACGAACAATACCTCAATTTTGTGACAGACAAGTTCAACCTGCGCAAGGATATCCAATTCAATTCTCGGGTCAAATCAGCGATCTACGACGAGAAGACGAATCGCTGGGACGTTCAGCTGGAGAACGGCCAGCGCGCCCGGGCGCAATTTGTCGTCTCAGCAGCTGGCATCTTGTCCGCCCGCTATACACCTCCGTTTGCGGGGGTTGATAGCTTCAAGGGCAAATCGTTTCATACCTCTCGCTGGCCGAAGGAAAAGATAGACTTCACCGGCAAGCGTGTAGCGGTCATCGGCACCGGCGCCACCGCCGTGCAGCTCATCCCGATCATCGCCAAAGAAGTCGGCCATCTCACGGTCTTCCAGCGCACGCCGAATTACTGTGCGCCGTTGCGCAATGGGCTGGTTTCCTCGGAGACCCAGAATCAGTGGAAGGCTAACTACGACAAAATTCACGAACGCATTCGCGAAACCCCCGCTGCCTTTATGCACGACTTCGACCCGCGCAATACCTTTGACGTACCGAAGGAAGAGCGGCTGGCGCGGTATGAGGAATTGTGGGCGCAACCCGGATTCTCGAAGTGGTTGGCCAATTTCCACGACATCATGACCAGCCGCGAGGCCAACGAAGACTTCGCCGAGTTTGTCCGCAATAAGATCCGCTCGCGCGTCAAGGATCCCGTGGTGGCGGAAATGCTGGCACCCAAGGACCATCCGTTTGGCTCCAAGCGCATCCCCTTGGAGACCGAGTATTACGAGGCGTACAACCGGGACAACGTCTTGCTGGTGGACGTGCGCGAAGCTCCGATCGAGGCCATCACGCCCAAAGGCATCAAGACGAGTAACAAGGAGTACGAATTTGACGTCATCATCTACGCCACGGGGTTTGACGCCATCACCGGGGCGTTGACCTCAATGGATATTCGTGGCGAAGGCGGGCAGACGCTTAAAGACAAGTGGGCCACTAAAGGGCTCAGCACCTACCTGGGGTTGCAGACGGCTGGCTTCCCGAATCTCTTCATCGCCACCAACGCCGCGTTCTGTAACTACACTGTCTGCGCTGAGTCGATTGTCGAATGGATCGCCGATTGCATTCGCTATGTACGCGACAAAGGCTTTAAGCGTATTGTTCCTACGCCGCAGGCGGAAGAAGCCTGGGTGGAGCACGCCAACGAACTAGGGTCTCAGACGCTTTTGAGCGATGCCAAATCCTGGTTCATGGGGGCGAATATTCCCGGTAAGAAACGCGCCATCCTCCTCTATGCCAACACCGCCCCAGCCTATCGGGCAAAGTGTGATGAGGTGGCAGCCAAGGGATACGAAGGGTTCCAGTTACAATAACGTGCGCTTAGCCTGGAAGCGCGGGCGAGATGCCCGTGCTTCCAGTATCGTAGGGTGCGCTTCGCGCACCAGCAAATCCGATTTACTCACCCACCGCCGCCACCCCGTCACGAACGAGCGTAGCAATCGTCTCGTCGTCATACCCAAGATCACGTAACACCTCTGCGGTATGTGCTCCAAGCCGCGGCGCAGCCGACGGTGCCCGCTTTTCACCCGCGCTTGCAAAGATAGGACTGTTGATGGTTGTCAGTTTGCCATACTCAGGATGGTGTAGGTCTACAAACGCACCGGCGGCACGCATCTGCGGATCTTCCACAACCTCTTCTAGTTTTGGCAGCGGCGCCCATTTGATGTCAGCTTGCCTAAAAAGTACCCGCCATTCGGCGAGATCTTTTGATTCGAACTGGGATTGAAGAATCGCGAACAACGCCGCCGCATTTTCTGTTCTAGCCTTAGTAGTCACAAACAGGTCGTTAGTTGCCAGTTCCTCGTAGCCGAGTGCCCGGCAGAGATTGGG
>JAYVFX010001133.1:0-4381 GCA_043772795.1 Deltaproteobacteria bacterium | reverse complement strand
GTTCAATGACGAAGTCGAATTACTAAGGTATGACATTGAGGCCAAGGAACTCACAGGTAGAGGCCGCGCTTTTCTCGTCACCTATTACTGGCGAGCGTTGAAAGAAATGTCAGTGGATTATCAAGTGTTTGCTCATGTCACTGCGGGAACTCCACCCGCAATCATTGCCAATTGGGATCATCCGCCAGCGCGTGGCCGCTATCCCACGTCTTTGTGGCAGCCGGGAGCGGTGATAAGGGATCGCGGACTCTATTTCCTTGCTGACCATATGGTAGCAGACGAGTATGTCATGCGGATTGGCCTCTATCGTCCTGAGCCCAACATGCGTCTTCCTATTGCGCAAGCCGCTCCGGAAGTGGTGCTTGACGACAACGGTACTCGCGCGGCTGTGGGTGTCATTCGTATGCCAGCAGAAAAATCTTCATAAGGACTGCGTTGCTGAAGGAGAAGAACAATGGCGCCGGTGATTTCTGTCGTGCTTCCAGTCTTTAACGAAGCACGCATCCTGCCTACTCTGTATACACGTCTGAGCGGTGTACTACAGGCACTTGGCGAGCCGTATGAGATACTCTTCGTCAATGATGGTAGTCGGGATGGCAGCCTGGATGCCTTAAAGAATCTCAATGCCACAGATCCGGCTATCAAAGTTGTGAGTCTGTCGCGCAACTTTGGTCATCAAACGGCGATTACCTGTGGACTCGATCATGCCAGTGGGGACGCGGTCATTCTGATGGACGCAGATTTGCAAGACCCGCCAGAAGTCATTCCCCAACTGATAGAGAAATGGCGTGATGGTTACGACGTTGTCTACGCCGTGCGGGAAAAACGCCAGGGCGAAGGTCTATTTAAGCGTGGCAGTGCGGCGCTTTTCTATCGCCTCCTGCGGCGACTGACGCAGGTTGAGATTCCTCTCGATACTGGGGACTTTCGCTTGCTGAGTCGCCGCGCGGCGACTGCTTTACAATCTACGCGAGAACGGAGCCGCTTCGTGCGTGGGTTGGTGAGTTGGATCGGCTATCGGCAAACCGGAGTAACATTCACGCGGGAAGAGCGCAGCGTCGGTGAGACCAAGTACCCGTTGCGGAAGATGCTGAAATTTGCCCTTGATGGCATTACCGCGTTTTCCTTTGTTCCGCTGCAAGCGGCCATGTATCTCGGGCTGGGTATTTCTTTCCTCAGTTTTCTTTACATCGCTTATGCGATTTACCTCAAATTGCTCACGGAGCAGACGGTCCCGGGATGGACCTCACTGATGGTCGCGGTCCTTTTTTTGGGTGGAGTCCAGTTAATCGCGTTGGGAATTATTGGTGAGTATATTGGTCGAGTATATGAAGAGGTGAAGCAACGGCCGCTGTATCTCGTTGACGAACGGATCGGATTTGAATTGGCGTCGATTCAAGAACAATTGCCGCCGCGTTGTATTGAGGCGCGAATCCACTCCTAACCCATGTTGTGCTTTAGCGCCCTGTCATCTCATGAACTACTCAATGCTCGGATCGTCTCAGGAGTCAGTTCAAACTTCTTTCTATAGGAAGGATAAAGTTCGACAAAGGTATCAGATAGGTGCTTGAGCGCTGCCGCATCGAAGTTCTTCGTTTTCTTGTAAATGTATGCTCTGCTGTCGTCTTCGAGAGCGAACTCAAACGGTAGCTTTTCATACGCCTGCCCCACCTGCTCCCCGTTGAGTAATTGCTCTGCCAGTACGCCTACCACTCGTTGATCCTGGGGAGCAAGAGAATAGCTTACTGGATTTGTCACGATAACATACTGTGCATTGAAGAAGTGAAACGGAAACCCATCCCTTTTATCGACGTCGTGTGTGATCAGGATCTTTTGCTCTAATGTAGCGAGCGCAGATTCGAAGCTAGAACAGCCACTTCGTACGATACTTCCATTCAAAACTATCGAGCTCGCTAACACATAAATTGTATTATCCGAGTTGCGCGTGAGATCGTTGAGGGTGAGCAATAACTGATGGACCTGATCTAGGTCTTTTCTTTCCAGCGGATACCGTCGCAACTGAGGAAATATTTCATCCGCTGGACCGAAGAGGTTGTTCCAATTTCGATGAAACACAATAAGTGAGTTAAGAAGACAGACGGCAATGAGAGAACTGACAACCGCTGCTTTCAACACACGCCCTTTCAGCCATCCATACAACTCTTGCCAGAAAAAAGCGGCAAAAATGAAGAGGATACTCGACACCCAATAATAATGATGGATATCAATCAGCTGAGTTCTGGTGAACAACAGAAATGTCGCGACGAATTGCACGGCGAGAAAGAGGGCAACCGGCTTTTCCTCATCTATGGCTACCCTCCTTATCAGCCCAAGGACCGAGGTGGTAAGAAATAACAGGCCGTACTGGTGAGAGAGGCGGCTGAGATGAAACAGCAGTGAGTCGCTCCCACGATACGCAGAATGGATGTCTCGATAATCTGTGGTTAATATGCGTTCTGCCAGCGGAGTGGCGAGCGTGAAGAACGAAAAAAAGGCTGTCGTTCCCACGACTACGAGATTCTGGAAGCGACGTCGGAGTTGTGCAATTGGATGGGTGTTGTGACGAATACCTACCCAGGCGGTGACAAACATAGCGAAGAGGAATCCAGCAACCCAATAGGCATACCACCGCCTGAGGAGAACGATCAGACTAAGGAGAAGACCGAGGGCAATCATACTTCGAACAGAGTGGTCTTCGAGGTCCTTGCGGAAATACAGCGTCAGCACGATGAATATAACGGCCAACCCTACGACATCAACGTAACCGAGCAGCACTGGCGCCCAAAACTGTGGAGAGAAGCCAATGATAGCAATTGCGATGAAGAAAGGAATGAGAGCGTCAGCTTCTTTTTCGTTCGCCCGCCGCGCCTGGAGTTCTTTCATTAACCAGGTGAAAAGTACAATTGTTGGAAAAGCAAAGAGAACGCCAATCGATAAAATGTACGCAAGTCTGCCTGAACCAAAGCTGAAGTAAAAAGGCATCAGGAACAATGTCGGCAGCATGTTGTAATCACTATTTCGTACGGAGTTGACAACACTGCTGATTGCCCGGACTGGGCTCTGTCTCAAATGTGTCCCGAGATCGCGATAGAAGCGATGGTAGGTCTCATAATCCCAGGAATAAATATAGTGCTCTTGTCCTACGTACCAGGCAACGAAAAGAGTGAGAAGCAAAAATGCTGTTGAGAACAAGATAACCTTCTGTGTGTTCACTACGTGCCTTTTCAACAATAAAATTTTCCTTTACCAATACTGAGTATCGTGAAATTTGTCCATTTTTCTGCTCAAGGAGAAGCAAATGTTACCAATGTTCTCTCTCGTGCTACCGGTCTTTCGTAGTGACGTGTAGGAGGAAAAGATGAGTACTTCACTATTCCTGCGTCTGACTACTTTGTGGAAAAGCCGCAAGCCACAATTTGCTGAGGCTCCTCACAAGATTCCTGCTGTCCAGTTCTTTCAAGATCATCACTACCTCGCCGAGGTGGCGATGAAAGTCGGAAAAGATTGGCGAGGAGACTCGCGTATCGCAGCAGAGTATTACGAGTCTGCGGAACGGTGGATCGAGCAGGCCTGGGTCCAAACGATCTGGCCCTTTATTCAAATATGTGATTTTTCCTGTGTGGTTGATCTGGCCGCTGGTCATGGGCGCAACACGAGAATGCTCTTGGAAGTGGTGAAGAAACTCTACGTGGTCGATATCAACGCGGACAATATTCGCTTTTGCCAGCAGCGTTTTGCCGAAGAAAAAAATGTGACCTACATCCAGAACGATGGCTTTACGCTACGGGAGATTCCCAGTGGGGAAGTAACGCTGGTCTATTGTTTCGATGCCATGGTGCACTTTGACAGCGATGTTGTGCGTGCGTATCTGCATGACTTTTTCCGCATCCTGAAACCAGGCGGATATGGCTTCTGTCACTACTCGAACTACGACAAGAATCCTGGTGGAAATATCCATGACAATCCTGGATGGAAGAATTTTATGTCGGAAAATCTTTTTCATCACTACTGTGTGAAAGAGGGATTTGAAGTTGTGCAATCGCTCGTGTTCGACAATGGCACGACCGTACAACAGGATTGTGTGACACTCTTCCGCAAACCTTCGTCGGTAGAAGCGAAGACAGAAGAGAGATTCAGTTTTGCTGTGTAGGGGGGCTGCTTACGGCGCCCTTTGTGGATAGGACAATCCCTATTGGCGAAGTTCTGCTAAGAGATGATCCAAATGCGAGTGAACATCTGCGTTCCCACCTATAATGGTGCGGCTTTTCTGACTGAAGCCATCTCTAGTGTTCTTGGGCAGACGTTCGGTGATTTTGAGCTGTTGATCGTTGATGACAGATCGACCGATACGACGCTCGATATTGCTCACTCATTTGCGGAC
>JAYVFX010001132.1:0-11471 GCA_043772795.1 Deltaproteobacteria bacterium | reverse complement strand
ACTGGGTGCTCAACGGCACCAAGATTTTCATTTCGCACGCCCATGATGCCAACTGGGGCGTGGTGTTCGTGCGTACCGATCCCAGCAAAGGCAGGAAAGGTATTAGTTGTTTCATCATCAATCAGGGTACGCCGGGATTCACCGCCCGCCCGTTCCGCACCATTCGGACAGTTTCACTACCGAATGAGGTTTCTTTTGAAGACTGTCGAGTTCCAGCAGAAAACATGATCGGTAAGGAAGGAGACGGGCTCGACCTGTGCCTTGATCTGCTCACTAGGCAACGCTTTCCTTACTCTGCCTGCAATCTTGGTGTTTCGATTGCAGCACATCGCCTGGCCATCGCCTATGCCAAACAACGCTCAACCTTTGGCGTACCATTGAGTCAACGCCAAGCGATTCAGTGGATGCTGGCTGATGCAGAGGTCGAATTACGTGCGACTCGCTACTTGATCTGGGACGGTGCGTGGAAAGCCGATCGTGGCGAAGATGCACGCGTTGAAGCGTCGATCGCCAAACTCTATTCAAGTGAAGTGTTAGGTCGTGTCATTGACAGCGCCGTACAGATTCACGGAGGCTACGGTGTAACCAAGGAGTTTCCTTTAGAGCGGTGGTACCGCGAAGCCCGGGTCCGTCGCATTGGTGAAGGTCCTTCGGAAGTGCATCGGATGGTAATTGCACGGGCGCTGTTTCGATGAAGTGAACTGATCGTTGATAACAAGGAGTGGCCCCATGTCTACAGACATCATCAAGACCGAAGTAGCTGACTACATCGCTACCGTCACCATCGACCGCCCGCCGGTCAACGCTATGAACCGGCAGATGTTTGATGAAATTCAAGCCGCATTTGATGCGCTCAATAATCGGGCGGATGTGCGCGTCGCTATCTTTACTGGGGCGGGCAAGTGTTTTTGTGCCGGTGCGGATATGAAGGCACGGTCAGCATCCCTTGAAGGTCAACAAACTGTTCCACGGCCGGGCGCTATGTGGGCTCATTCTCGCGCAGCACGCGAAGCTTTTCACTCGATCTTAGAATGTTCCGTGCCAGTCATCGGAGCGATCAACGGTCCAGCGCTTGGCGGTGGGCTCGCGTTAGTCGCTTCCTGTGACATTCTTATCGCCTCGGAAAACGCGACCATCGGGTTACCAGAGATCGACGTCGGTCTGCTTGGTGGTGGGCGTCATTGTCAGCGCTTGTTTGGTGTCTACAAAGCCCGCAAGATGATGTACACGGGTGAACGCGTCGGCGCGGCTGAATTGTATCGTCTGGGCATCGTCGAGAAAGTGGTAGCTCCCAACGCGCTCCTCAGCGAAGCCCGTGCCCTTGCGCAAACGATTGCGGAGAAAAGTCCATTGGCAATTAAACTCGCCAAGCATGCCATGAACACAATCGAGTTTATGGACCTGCGGGACGGTTACCGCTTCGAGCAAAACATGACCCACGAACTAACAGGGAGCGAGGATGCGAAAGAAGCAGCCCGCGCCTTTGTCGAAAAGCGTAAACCCTCGTTTCACGGACGGTAGAGTTTGCTTCTCGAACCCCGTTCGCGGACGACAGAATTCGCTGGCCCGACGGCGCACCTTCTATAGAAAAGCTACAGCAAGATGTGGAGTTGGCCGTACGGGTTCTTTCCCCCTGTCAGGGGGGAAAGTCAGAAAGGGGGTAGCGGCCTGGACCGCCAATACGCTGCTCCCGCTTTCGACCCCCATCCTGTCCTTCCCCCTTGACAGGGGGAAGGGACACTCTGCCGCACTCCCCATCTTGGTGTGTTTTCCCTATAGCGTCAGTGGACGTCCTTACACAGCCCCCTCTTCTGCGCGGGCTGCGGAACTTTGCCATTCCTCACTGGACCCCAGCCTCGCTCTAGTCGGAACGTGACCATTACGGTCTCCTGTTCCCAATTTTTCTCTTCTTGATTAAAGATCATTTGCCTAACGCCGATGGTGACTCCTGAGCGAGAAAGTCATGGGGGACTTGGTCTCGTTCAAATTTAACACTAGGTGTGATAATGCAGACAGTACTGCCAGTGACACATCCATCCGGCCACACACTGGGAGAATGGCTGCGCGGGCTCTACCGTTTCAGTCGACCAGAATCTACGCTCGGTAGTACCGTTATGGGAGCAGCCATTGCCACAGCCCTACTCCCGGCGATCCCCTACGATCCGATTATCTTCGCAAAGATAACCGCCTGTGTCCTTACCTTAGCGCTATGGACTATCGCCAGCCACGGGATCAATCAAATTTACGATCTGCCTGTCGATCGGATTAACAAACCAGATTTCCCGCTTCCCGCAGGCATCATGACGATACGACAGGCATGGATATTCAGCATTGGCAGCGGTACGCTCGGTGCTCTACTTGCGTTGTGGGCCATGCCCGTATGGCTGGCGTTGAGCTTTATCAGTTTCATGACCTGGGCCTCACTTGTGTATTCTATTCCACGGTTTGGCAGCCGCATCGTACGACAAAGCCCACTGTTGCCCAAGCTTCTCACTATCTGTTTTAGAGGAGTCGTCTATCCTGCGACTACGTTCCTCACCGTGTGGTACCTCGCACCTGCCCACTCCCTCGCAATGGTCTATCTCCCGTTTATCCTTACCTTTGCCGTCCTCTTCTGCGTCGGGATGAATACATTTGAGGATATCCCCGATATGCGCGGCGATCAGGAGGGGGGCTATCGCAGTTTTGCGCTCGCCCTGGGAGCAACGAAGACCGCCTGCATCTGTCTTGCTGCGTTTGTCACTGCATTCCTTGGCCTCGCGACTTGGATTTATGCTTTTCCGCAGCTCTTTCGCGTAGAACCAGGGCTTGCTGTCGAGGGCCTCTTGTTCCTTGTCTTTGTCGCTGAGTTTTCTCGGCTACTTCGTTCGGAGTTACGTCAAGATGGTGGTGGTGCAAAGCCTTTTTACACGTTCCTTTGGCGATTATATGCGCTTCAATACATTGCCCTCATTGTCGTTCTCGCACCCTCACAATTCATCACATCCTAGAAGCTAACACTCAGAGGAGGAAGTACCATGACCTGGCGTATTCCACTGAAAGAGATCGAAAATTTTTACGATTCAAAGACCCAAGCTTTGTTGGACAGATACGGCCCTGGACCGCGCGTGCATTATCACGCTGGGCTCTTTGACGAACCGGAACCACTTACTGCTCCTCCAGACGTACTCAAGAAATCTATTGTGGCTTCCCAAGAGCGACTCCTAGAACACGCGGCAAAAGTTTGGGACGCCTCCTCTACTTTATGTGGTGATATTCTCGACGCTGGGTGTGGTCTTGGCGGCGGTTCTCTCTTCTGGGCGCAAAAGTTTGGCGCTCAGGTAACTGCCGTCACAATTGCTTCGTCACATATCCCATTGATCGCCAAGTTCGCTGCGGCGGCTGGGGTCTCGTCACAAGTTTCTCCATTTGCTTACAACGTCGTGGAATTTCCAGGGGAGAATGATTTTGATGCTGTCGTTGCTTTCGAGAGCAGTTGCCATATGCCCCGTCAGGCATTGTTTCAACGCGTCGCCAAACTGCTACGGCCAGAAGGGCGTTTTTTCATTGTAGATTATTTCTTTGAGCGCCCTGAATATGAAGAAGTTTGGCGCGAACATTGGTACTCACCGCTCGGTTCTTTTCGTGAGTATTCCGTTGCAGCTCAAGCGGCAGGGTTTCGGCAAGAAACCTTTGATGATACCTCGCACCAGACTGAACAGTTTTGGGCATTGACGGCGGCCCTCGCTGAGGCCGAAGCGATACAGAAAGAGGGCTCTGCGATAAACGGGGAGAAAATAGAAGAGGCTCTTCGACCTCATCGAATGACCCAAGAGGGTTTAGGGAATGGTGGGTTGCGGCATGCGCTGATGAGTTTTGTAAAAAGTAACAATTAGTGCTTCATCGCACTCATGCTCAGAGGTGTTTTTTATTTCCCCTCGCTCTGGTTCGTCGCCATGAATGGATACAGATAGGGCGAGGGGATCGCAGACAAAATGTACACTTCTCAGAATCAACGAGATGACACATCAGAAGAGCCCCTCGGAGCCGCCTTCCCTAGTTTATCTAGTAAAGCTTTCGCCTCTCGCAGGGTTGGTGTATCAAATCCTTCGGTAAACCAACTACACATCTCCGATAGTAACTGCCGAGCTTCTGTCTCCCGGTGCTGTTGTTTCCACAATCGTGCCAGACTTGTTGCCGCCCGTAATTCGAGAGACTTCGCCTGTTGCCGACGCGCGGCACTGAGAGCCTCTTGAAAGCAAATTTCGGCTTCCTTCTCCATCTGGATACTAGGGGTTAGCAGCAAGGAACTAAGAGGGGTGGACTTTTGCCTTTTATCTTTTGCCTTGTGATCTTCTTCTTTACCTGGGACTTTTCCCTCTAGCCCTTGAACTTGCAAAACGAGTTCTCCCTTCAACCTATACAACTCCGCTTCCCACCACCGATCGTCGGTACGGGAAACCAACGAGAGCGCTTCGTCCAAAACGTTAATTCCCCTCTGGAAGTCTCTATTTCTTCCGTATACTTCAGCAAGCAAAGAAAAATAGTAGGGTAAGGAAACTTCCGCTCCGATCGCACGCCACGTCGCAATTCCTTGTTGGAGAAGAGCTATCCCCTCCTGAGTTCTCCCTTGAAGCCCGATACTCCACCCTCGGAGAATTTCACCCATACTTCTCCAAATCGGAAATCCCTGCTCAGTTGCCAGATCGAACGCACGTTCAGCTTGCAATTGAACCATTAGAGGCTCGCCCCGAAGTTGATAGAAGAGTGCGGCAAAGGCCCACGCATACGCTAAGCTATGTGGGTGTGCGAGTTCTTGGGCGAGAGCAAGGGATTCCTGACTTCTCACTAAGGCATGATCGGGATATCCGAGAAACCACAGCGCATGAGAAGCGCGAGACAAACATGTGACACCAGGATCCTGCCCATACAGCATGGCGTGACCACGATACTTCTGCGGATCAGAGAGGCAAATTCCCTGCTCTAAGTGTTGCAACGCTGAGGTGAACTCGCTCAGACTGAATAATGATCCCCCTAACGTAAAGTGTGCCTCTAATAGAAGCGATTCGTCACTCTGCGTCTGAGCTAGCAACAATAGTTGTTCTCCGAGCTCGCGCGCAGTCGAGAGTTCGGCTCGCACGTAATAGAATGCAGCAAGCCCTCGCAGCACTGGAGCAATTTGAGCGGTTTGTCCGATCTGCTGACACAGTTCACGTGCACGATCATAGGCTTGCTTGACCTCGGGCGCTGCGTACCCTTTGGTCGCCGTCAGAGCCACACCAAGACTAATTTGGCTTTTGAGTTCGAGCCGTGTACGCTCCGGAGTATCAGCAAAAGTTTTGATCAGTTTCAACGCCTTGGTCAGATGATTAACGCTTTCAGGATAAGCAAATCGCTGCGTCGCCAAGTCTGCGGCTTGCTGCAAGAAATGGACAGCACGCTGGAAGTCCCGCCCGTACTCGAAGTGGAGGGCAAGTTCGGCGGCAATGTCTCGTGTCTGATCACCATATCCCTGCTCAAGTCGTTCACCAATGCGAAGATGAAGCTGCGCGTTCCTCCCTGGCGTCAATCGGCTGTAGAACACCTCGTGATACAAGACATGAATGAATTCATAACGTGCAGTGACTGTTCCGTCTGGCCACGTGCCGACATCTGTTTCTTGAATGAACTGACTCTGGCGCATGAGATCGGCGCAACGTTCCTCAATCTCGATCGGACCCCTGCCAGTAGCCACCGCAATTGCGGCACAGGAAAACTCGCGGCCTTCGGCACTGGCTGCTTCGAGAATCTGCCGATCCTCAACACTCAGTCGCTCGATTTTCTCCTCAATGACCTGTCGCAGACTTTCGGGCACCCGCAGGTTTTCAATTCCCACAGGCAATTCCCAGCGCCCATCGCGCTCGACCATCTGCCCCTGTAACACGTTCACCATATTGACCATGAACAGCGCGTTCCCTTCGGTTCGCCGATGAATCAAACTCGTCAACTCAGCCGAGGCTACGTTCTCAGGAACTCGCTTGGTCACATAGGTAGAGACTTCTTCCTTGCTCAGCAGCGCCAGGGGTAGCTCTTCACACTGCCGACGTACTTGCATTTCGTGCTTGATTTTCTTCAGTGGATGGCCGGTCGTAAGATCCGCAGGGCGATAGGTGCCGATCACCATCAACCGGATTCGCTCTTGTCGTTGAGCCAGATAGGCTAATAACTCCAAGGTCGAGTAGTCACTCCAATGCAGATCTTCGAGTACCAGGACGACGACACTCTCATTGGTCAAGGCTTCGAGGGCGTCAGCCATCTCTCGGAGCATACGTTGGTGATTGGCGCCAGAGACTCGCTGCTGCAGGCTTGCAAGTTCCGCACTACTTAACAGCGAAGGCATTTGAATCATCCAGGTTGGTGCGTACCGGCTCAACAAAGCAGCGACCGGAGCTCCACCGGGGTCACGACACAGGCGACCAAAGGCTTCCAAAACAGGCAAATAGGGTTCCCCTTCTCCATATTGTT
Source organism: Deltaproteobacteria bacterium (assembly GCA_043772795.1). Taxonomy (GTDB): domain Bacteria; phylum Desulfobacterota; class Binatia; order Bin18; family Bin18; genus VGTJ01. The sequence goes on along the minus strand of JAYVFX010001132.1, from coordinate 4,988 downwards.
CTAAACATTGCCCTCGTCCAACCTTCACTCTCCTATCGGTCCGCATGCGCGACAACAAGAGCTCAACCACCGTCGATTTACCGATCCCAGGTTCCCCCGTAACGAACACGATCTTCCGTATGCCACGCCGGACCTGACCAAACCACTCCTCAAGCTGTGAGAGATCCTCCGTGCGTCCAACGATGTCCTCAAATTCTTCACCAAGGCCGCTATCGAGGGATCGCGACTTTCCCGCTTCCGTTTGGCCGATGAATCGATACCCCTTTCGACCTACTGTCTCAACATACTGCGCCACTTTTGCATCATCACCCAAAGCTTGACGGATCTCACGAATACAGACTCTGAGGACAATTCTGGTGACATAAGTCCCTGCCCACACGTGCTTGAGTATTTGTTCTTTTGTTACGACATCTGGAGCGTTCTCGACCAACATCTGCAACACCGCTACCGACGTTGGTCGTAAGGGAATTTTCTTATCTCCTCGCCAAAGCCTTTTCTTCTCGGTCTCCAAAAGAAAAGGTCCAAAAACCAAATGATCTGACCGTTCCATGCTCCTACTATAACAAAACGAATCAATCTGAACAGAAAGGTGAACAGTTTGGGGCTAAAGGTGAACACCCTTTCGATATAGGTATAAAAGTGTAGACAGAGCGGGTGGTTTCCCAAAGAGCAACGTTCTTCAAACGCGATCCGTCCAGGAAGAAAAGTAACCCAGTCGTCCGTTGTTGCCGTTCGTTTTTATAACGCAACAGATTCCCTTGGAGAATGGAACATATGAATCCTCAGCTACAAACTTTCGCTGTTTCACCAACGCTCGACCTCTCTCATGCTGCAAACTTGCAGCATCAACGGACGAATACTTTTGGTGTTGCCCTCGATTCCTACACGAAGGACTGGAGGGAGTTCGATCCCACTGCCTATCTCAACGAATACTACGGTGACCTCGGCGAAGAAAACCTTGCCATTTTGCGATTTTACGTTGACGTCTTCCACGGTATGGACCAGAAAAGCACGATGCTCGACTTTGGCAGTGGCCCGACGATTTATTCACTCATTGCCGCTGTCACAAAAGTTAGAGAAATACAAATAGTTGAATACCTCGAAGCGAATCGTCTCGAACTCCGCAAATGGTTAACACGAGACAACACCGCCTTTAATTGGCTCCCATTTATCAAAAAGACTATCGAGCTAGAGCAAAAGGGATGGTGTTCTGCGTTCGACCTTGCTCGTCGAGAGGCACTCATACGTAACCATGTGACATCCATCGGTCGTTGTGACGTCCGACAGACGCCCCCGTTCGTCGGCGGACGACAAACCTATGATGTCGTCGCTTCCAATTTTTGCGCAGAATCTATCACCGATTCCCAGAGAGAGTGGAAATTTTTTCTGAACAATATCGCTTCGCTCGTCAAAGTTGGCGGGACCCTGATAATGACGACGCTGAAGAGAGCCACGAACTACTCAGTCGGCTCTCGACGGTTTCCAGCTGTCAGTATTGACGAAGCGGACCTAGCCTGCACCCTGAGCGAGGCAGGATTCTCTCCAGCAAGTATCGAAATTCGCAGTGTACCGGCAGACCGTCCTAGCCGTTATTACAAAGGGCTTATGCTGGCAACGGCGGTGAAGCACAATCCCGAACCGACTCGAGCGAGCCATTCTTATGCCTGAACAGCTACGACTCGTCGTTACTGCCCTTACCCTTATCATCGTCTCCGGGCTCTGTGATTCCGTTGGTTTTACCTACGCAGCCAGGATCTGGCGAGACAATCACGTGCAGTGGCACGAACTTACGCGTTCGGCGTGCGGCTTTGCTGCGGGGATCAGCATCTATTGGCTTACCCTCCGCTATTTCTCCGAACTTGGCCTCGTTTCAGCAGAATTACAGACGCTGATTTGGTTCGGAACGACGTTGGTTGGGGTTGCCGTGTTGAGCGGCAGGTTTCTGGACTGGCGTTCAGGCGACCAGGTTGTTGCGCTGCTCGTACTCGTTGGTATTGCCTGGCTTCTCGTTCGTGTGGAGAACTAACAGAGGTTCTTTTGCCGTGACCTCTGCTTCCGTTTTACCTCCGCCCCTCTCTAGAGTGCATCTCCACGTTAATCCCTTCCTTAGTGACTAAGGGTTTCCGACGAACCTCCGATAGCCTTCAGATAAGCGCAGTAGATGCCCGCCGGAGCTTCTTGTTTGGGATACACTACTGTCTCGGGGTGGAACCAGCGTGCGACACAGATTTGCATTATTGTATGAGAAGACCTTCAGAACAGCGATATCGGGGATATCCCAATTCCCTCCTCTGACTATTTTAACGCTCTTCTGCGTCGCGTTCCTATCCCTTCCGTCAACAACCAGAGCTCAGCAAGAGATCTCCTCTACCTCACAACGTGAAGGCTTAGAGCATATCTTCCTTGACGATATTCCCTCAGTCTACAGCGCGTCGAAACATCAGCAGAAGGTCACCGAAGCTCCCTCTTCGGTGAGCATTATTACCAGTGACGAAATAAAAAAGTATGGGTACCGAACCCTTGCGGATATCTTACAGAACGTCAATGGGTTCTTTATCACCTATGATCGTAACTACAGCTACCTTGGCGTACGTGGGTTCAACCGACCGGGCGATTTTAACTCTCGCATTCTGCTACTCATCGATGGTCATCGCCTCAACGATAACCAATATGATCAAGCTGGATTAGGCACTGAAGGGGTAGTCGATGTCGACCTCATTGATCGCGTTGAGATCATTCGCGGTCCGAGTTCGTCTCTCTATGGCACCAACGCCTTTTTTGGGGTGATCAACGTCATCACCAAGCGGGGACGTGATATCAAAGGTGTCGAGGTTTCCACTGAAGGTGGCAGTCTCAATTCATACAAAGGGCGAGTGACGTACGGCAATCGCTTTCAGAATGGCATTGAGGTGCTGCTCTCCACCTCATTCTATGACAGTCATGGGCATCACGGTTTGTTTTTTAAGGAATTCAATTCGCCCGCGACTAATAATGGGAGAGCTAGAAACGGCGACGATGATCGGTTCCCTTACTTCTTCGCCAAGGTCTCTTTTGCCGATTTGACCTTACAGAGCGGGTTCTTGTCCCGTAACAAAGGATATCCGACTGCCACCTATGGCACCGTATTTAACACGACCCGCAACCGTACGGTTGACGAGCACGGATACATCGATCTCAAGTACGAGCATGACTTTAGTCAATCGCTCAATCTGACGACCCGGCTCTACTACGACCGTTTCTATTACCGTGGCGATTATCTGTACAACCAAGCGCTCACCGACAACAGGTTTCCAGTATTGAATCAAGATCACAACATCGGCGAGTGGTGGGGGGCGGAAACAAAACTCACAAAACGGCTGTGGCAACGCCACAAAGTCACAGTCGGTGCGGAGTATCAAGATAATTTTCGCCAAGACCTGCGCAACAGTGATGCCAACCCATTTTTACTCAACCTCGATATCCACAACCACTCTCGCAACTGGGCGTTGTATTTCCAAGACGAGATCTCCCTGTTTGATAACCTCCTCCTCAATGCCGGGATCCGCTACGACTATTACGACTCATTCGGGGGTACGCTGAATCCACGTCTCGCATTAATCTACAACTTGAAACAAACGACAGTGAAATTTCTCTACGGGGAAGCGTTCCGGGCTCCAAGCATCTACGAGAAGTTCTATGTCGGCACGGGCTTCAAGGCGAATGCGCGTCTCAAGCCGGAAGCGATCACCACATATGAAGTGGTGGTAGATCACTACTTGAGCAAATATCTTCAAGCCAGCGCGGCAGGGTATTACTATACGATCGATGGACTAATTACCCAGACACCCGATCCGGAAGATAGTTTGTTAGTGTTCCGTAACGACGAGTCAATTGAGGCGAAGGGCCTCGAACTGGCGCTTGACGGGAAATGGCCCTCTGGCATTGAGGGCCGTCTCGCTTATGCATTACAAGACACTCACAATCGGAAGACTGGCAAGAATTTGACCAACTCCCCTCAACATATGGTGAAGTTCAACCTTATCGTGCCGCTTATTCAGGATAAGCTCTTCGCTAGTCTGGAAGCGCGCTACATGAGCGCTCGACGTACACTTTCGGGTAGAACTTCGAGTGACTATTTTCTCACGAATCTCACCTTGTTTAGTCAGAGTCTGCTACAAGGGGTTGAGCTGTCAGGCAGTATCTATAACCTCTTTGACCAACGCTACGGTGACCCCGGCTCTGGCGAGCATCGTCAAGATATCATCGAACAAGACGGTCGCACGTTCTGGTTGAAGGCAAAATACAGCTTCTAACTCCTTCCTGGGACGCCGTGGGCCATACCATACCCCACGTACGGTCCCGGCTGTACGCTAAATTTTCCTCATTTTCCACCGATAGGCTTTACATGGGGAACGGGGGTTCTCACCAAAAGATAAGATTCACGTTACACCGATGCCCTACTATTGCGAGATGACTGGCATGCACTGGAGCCAAAACCGAACGAGCCGTTTGCGATCGCATTGCATTGCGGCGCTCGCAGATTGTGTCAACTCGCAATCGAGACGACGCGCCGCAACTCTCCTGCTTACGCTCGCCCTCTCATTCTCAGCGTTCGCGCACCACAGCCTCGCGGCCACGTCCGATCTTGCTGTGCCCTCGGCAAGTAACGAGCCGCTCCTGTACCGCAAAGACCGGCGAGATTCACAGCTTTGGGCGCTGTATTTCCAGGACGAATTCTCACTCCTGGACAATCTTATTCTGAACGCCGGTATCCGGTACGATCATTATGACTCCTTTGGTGGCACAACCAGTCCTCGCCTCGCTCTCATCTATAACTGGAACAAAACGACCGCAAAGCTTCTCTACGGAGAAGCCTTTCGCGCCCCCACGGTATACGAACAGTACTATAGTGGCACTGGTCTCAAAGCCAACGCCCACGTAAAGCCGGAACGGATCACGACCTACGAAATGAAGTACAGCTTTTAAGCGAGTGCTCAGGCCATGATTCT
>JAYVFX010001131.1:0-7803 GCA_043772795.1 Deltaproteobacteria bacterium | reverse complement strand
AATTTCTCGATTCCCTGTGTCATATTTCGTACGAACCTATCTGCGGCCCCCCTAGCGCTAGTGAAGTCTCCTCCTTCGATTCTGTTTAGTAACGACTCGAGGGAGTTCTTTAGCTCTAACTCAACATCTGAATGCTGAAGAGGCGGAGATGACAACACTGATGCTTCTAGCTCTTCCAGGAGTGGATGCCATTGGTTGACAAACGGACCAATCTCAATTTTCTGACGTCTTCCTAACTGTTCTATTGTAAAGAAGAGTTCTTCGATGTTGACTTCCTGTGATGGAAGTTTTGCCCTGACACTCTGCCGAAGCCGTAAACCCGCTTCCACAAAGCGAACAATTCTTGCATAGGCTTGTTCGCTTTGTGATCGATCGAACTCAACGATCATCTCTCGCGTCATAGCCGTGGCGGCAGGAATGCCAGCATCCACAGATGCCCCAGCCCCAAGTAACACCATGAGATTGAGTGCCGATCCGACCTTCATAAGATGCAGCCTTTGAAAAACCTTCGTTATTTTTTTTCTGCTGGAGACCTCTTCTCGGTATGGTACTTTTCTAATCGAGCTTGTCGGTACGTTTCTCCATGTTTCTCGTACGTTGCCTTTCTCACGCAAGATCGAGAACAAAACTTCTTTCTCTTCGGTCCTACGAATCTCTCACCACACTGAGTACAGGTTTTCTCTTCCAGTGTGACTTTTCGCGTGACGGTAAACGTTTGCACTTGCACTTGAGGTTCTTTTTTTTTCATAGACCTGACTCTTTTTCTTTATAGTATGTCTCCTAGTGATTTTTTTGTCAAGACTGACATCTCATGCTCTTGACGTTATGTCGAGATTATTATGTAATAGTCTCATTAAACAACACAGGAGGGAACACCAATGGTAGCAACATCAATTCTGGCTAAGGTCGATAACGGACGGTTACAGCGCGGCGTCGAAGGACTCACAGCAGGTGCCTACCGCATCACCTTAACCCGGCAGGCTGAGGCGGGAATCTGCGCATACGTCACGAATGGTGATGGAAAAACATACTCAATTACGCTCACTGAGGGAAAGCCTTCTGTGGCTGTGGTGACAGTATGTTTCGTGGCAAGACTTGCAAACACTCTGTAGCCTTGGCGTTGTATGCGATCCGCACTCCACAAGCGGCGGTGAAGACGGAGGCAACACTGAAGCCGTTTAATTTGAAGCTCGCGAACGTGAGGAGATGGGCGTAAAGAAAAAGGGCTTACCAGAGCGGTCACTCTGATAAGCCCCACAAAAGGAACTAACAACATATGCACTCTATCACTCCTTGTTCCTTCCGGCAACGCGCTGCGGCTGCTAAGAAGGAGGCGTAAACATGGCCATCTATCAACGTGGTAAGTCTTGGTACTACGACTTTGTTCACAAGAGGCAACGTTATATGGGTTCGTTTGGGAACGTTTCCCGTAGCGTTGCCAAAGAGGAGTTAGCCCGGAAGAAGGCTGAAGTACTTGGACAGAAGCTCAATCCGACGAAGGCACGCAAAGGTGTACGGTTTGAAGTCTTCGCGGTGGACTATCTGGAATGGAGCAAGGCGAACAAGAAACCGCGATCCTATGAACGAGACATCACTTCACTGGTAGCCCTCCGGCCATTATTTACGGGAAAAATGTTATCGGACATCAGCCCGTGGCTCATCGAGAAGTACAAGAAAGAGCGGAAGGACAAGGGCAGGAGTAACCAGACCGTCACCCTCGATCCAGCCCATAAACGCAGAGCGATTGAAGCGCTGGAAAGCCGATTCTCGGCAAAAAGTCCCGCGAATTTTCACGATACCCCCACTTTATCCCCCCTTCCAGAAATCAAGAAAGCTATGTAAGTTCGCCCCCGTGGAGGGATGGCTGAGCGGTTGAAAGCGCCGGTCTTGAAAATCGGTAGGGTCGCAAGGCTCTCGGGGGTTCGAATCCCTCTCCCTCCGCTTTCCTATTGTAGATTGCGGATTGCGGATTCTGCAAAATTAGAGAAGGTTATTCGCGATCGTAGGGTAGGCCGAGTGCTGCGGGTGCGGAAGTCCGAGTGCCTAGGAACACCAAAGCTAGGAGCGTTAGCACGTACGGCAGCATCAGGACAAATTGATACGGTATAGCTGAGCCCAACGCTTGTAGGTGAAACTGCAAGGCGGTGGCCGCACCGAAGAGTACGGCTCCCCATAGCACTCCCGTCGGTTTCCAGCGTCCGAAGATGACAATCGCAAGGGCGATGAAGCCTCGGCCTGCCGACATTCCTTCAATAAAGGTGTTGGAGTAGGCAAGAGAGAGATAGCTTCCGGCAATGCCTCCCATAAGGCCTTCTGCTGCCAGAGCGAGTATGCGCGTCCTTCTGACAGCGATTCCGAGCGTCTCGGCGGCGTGTGGATGCTCGCCTACGGCTTGAAGTTGGAGACCAGCTCGTAGGCGAAAAAGAAAGAATGAGAATAGGGGAACGAGTCCGATGGCAAGGTAGACGAGGATCGTGTGTTGAAAGACGGCGCGGCCAAGAAAGGGAAGCGTACTGAAAAAAGGGAGCGAGAGTGGCGCGAAGGTCGTGACTTGTAAGGCTTGACCGGTGACACCAAAAAGTCCGCGGTACAATACCCCAGTGAGCCCCAGAGATAAGAGATTCAGGCTCACACCGACGACGATCTGATCGGCATTGAGGCCGACGGTGAATACGGCAAACAGCAGCGCCAATAGCAATCCACTGAGGGCACCGGCAGCGACGCCAAGGCTCGGTGATCCAGAGAAGTAGCAGGCTGCCATTCCGGCGAACGCGCCCATCAACAGAATACCTTCAAGACCGATGTTGATAACGCCGGATTGTTCGACCAGGGTCTCTCCCAGTGCGGCAAGCAGCAAAGGGGCTGCGGCCACTAACGTGGAATGGAGCAGTGCGTCACTATTGGTTATGAATGCGAGAAAGAATTCCATAGGTCACCGAGAAACGACAAGAGCAAAGAAAGGCAAGAGGAAGGGGAGACACAGGGAGACTCGATGGCGTTGGAACATGCGCTTGACGGTCTCTGTACTGTAGGCAGCGAGAAACAAGACAACGATCGCTTGAATGACTGCGGATAATACGGAGGAGAGACCGAGGGTTCGTTGTACGGCACTTGCGCCCGCCTCTAGCGCGCCGAAAAAGAGGGCGGCGAAGATGACGCCAATAGGGGAGCGCTGTCCTACGAGCGCGACGGCAATGGCGGTGTACCCGTAACCAGGGGAAAATTTTTCATAGACACGCTGAGTGACACCACTTACTTCAATGCCTCCAGCAAGGCCCGCCAGCGCGCCACTGAGGAGGAACGCTCTGGTCACTTGGCGTTCTACCGCAATACCTGCGAAGCGGGCGGCGATGGGATTTGCGCCGGTCGCCCGCAGACGAAATCCAGACTTGGTACGAAAAAGGAAAAGCCACACAAGAATCGCTGCGAGAACAGCGAGAAGAATGCCGAGATGGAAGCGCGAAGGAGGGAAGAGACGGGAGAGGGTAGCGACGGAAGGAAGAGGATCTGTTTGCGGGTATTGTCCGGCTGCCTCCATCAGCGGTCCGTGGACACCATAGCTCACCAGATACGCGGCAATGAAATTGAGCATGATGGTGCTGATGACCTCGCTCACTTGACGGCGGTGCTTGAGGAAGGCGGCACAGGCTGCCCACAGCATGCCTGCGCTGAGTGCTGCACCACAGACAAGAGGGATAGCGAGTAGTGGGTGAAGGGCGGAGGTGTACTGGCCGATCCAGGCGGTGGCTAATGCGCCAAGGAGAAGCTGTCCTTCTGCCCCGATATTCCAGACGCCTGCGTGTAGGGCAAGCATGACGGCCAGCCCGGTAAGGAGCAGGGGACAGGCTTTTACGGCGGTTTCAGAGAGTCGATAGGCGTCACCTGCAGCTCCCATCCACAATGCGGCAAAAACGTCTCCGGCGTTAATTCCTGAGATCCAGAGCCCTAGCGTTGTGACGATGGCTGCCGATGCCAAGGCGAGGAATGGCGGAATAAGTACGGCTAGGCGTGTGGTCACGAAGTTTGTACTCCCGTCATCAGCAAGCCGAGGTGGTGATGGCCAGTGACAGGATCAATCGGCCCCAATAATCGTCCCTGATACAACACGTACATGCGATGACTGAGGGTCATGATTTCGTCAAGGTCGGTGGAGATGAGGAGCACACTGGCTCCACGGTGGCAGTGCTCACATAATGTGTTGCGGACGTAGTCGGTCGCGCCGATGTCAAGACCGCGAGTAGGGTTAGCAGCGATAATGACATGGGGCTGGGTGGCTAACTCGCGGGCGATGACGATGCGTTGTTGGTTACCGCCGGAGAGGGAGGAGACAGGGTCAGCAGGTGAAGCAGTTCGCACGCCAAAGGAGGAGATCTGCTGCTGGGCAAATTGGCGGAGACGAGGAGGCGTGAGGAATGGCCCCGGGGTGAACGTGGAAAGGAGATGAGTATTCAGCAAGAGGTTTTCCTCGACAGAAAGAGAAAGTGCGAGTCCTTCTTGGCGACGGTCCTGCGGAATGAAAGAGATTCCTAAGGAGCGCATGTAAGCAGGGGTGGGGTGATGGAGTTGCGTGCCTTGGAAAGAGATTGACCCCTGAGTCACTTCCTGGAGACCTAAAAGGAGGTCGATAAACTCCGTCTGGCCATTGCCATCAACGCCAGCGATGCCGACGAGCTCACCGCGGTTCAAAGTTAGAGAAATGTCGTGCAGTGACACTTGATTTGCTCGCGGAGCAGTCGAGACGTGATCGAGAAGCAAAAGCGGTGGAGCGGAAGAGGAGGAGGAAAACGAGTAAGGTTGAGGTGACTGAGAGGGACGAGACACGAGGTCACCGACCATCAGTTGAGCAAGTTCTTCCGGGGTACTGCGATCCGCTTCCTTGGTGACGACGAGTCGACCACGGCGCAATACCGAGAGACGATCGGCGATAGCGAGGACTTCAGGGATCTTATGGGTGATGAGGATGATCAAGTATCCCGCTTGTTTGAGTCGCCGGAGGATAAGAAACAAATTCTCCACTTCCGTTGGAGCGAGAACCGCCGTGGGTTCGTCAAGAATCAGCACGCGGGCGGAAGCTGCGAGTGCTTTGAGGATTTCTACGCGCTGTTGAGACCCTACCGACAGAGTAGCGACCGGGGTATTGGGATCTTCAATCACAATCTGATGATGAGCGGCAAGTTCCTGCACCTGTTTGTTCAGTGTACGATGCTGGATACGGTCTAGGCGGCTACCAGAGAGCGCGAGGAAAATATTCTCGGCAATCGTGAATGACGGGATCAGCATAAAATGTTGATGGACCATGGCAATACCAGCACTGAGGGCTGCTCGTGGAGAGGGAAAAGCAGAGGGCTGCCCGTCAATGAGAATAGTGCCAGAGTCTGGACGATACAGCCCGGACACCAGGTGCATAAGCGTAGATTTCCCAGCCCCATTCTCTCCTAACAGTGCGTGAATTGCGCCAGCGCGGAAATCAACCGAAACATGGTCGACGGCGAGGACTCCGGGAAAGGATTTGGAGATGTCGCGTAGCGCAATGTCGGGCATGGAGAAGCGGTTACGAGGGATTGGCGGGAACAGGAGAAAATTCGACGCTTGGTACAGTTAAGGTACCGGCAATAATTTTCTGCTGCGCCTCATCTACCTTTGCTTGGGCGTCGGGGGAGAGGCGGGTCTTGAGGGCAGGGTTGTAGACAAGGGTAATGACCTGCTCTTTCATTCCTAGACGAATGATCCGACCTGCAAAGGTGTGACTCTGGACTGTCTGTGCTACCTGCAAGAAGGCTGCGGGGATGTCGATTACTCCGCTGGCGAGGACAGCCGTAGGGGCGATGTCGTTCTGGTCCTTATTGGTGCCAAAGGCGAGTACGGCTTTTTCTTTGGCAGCCTGGAGGGCACCGAGACTTGCGGCGTCCGCGTTAGGGATTATGACATCACACCCTTGCTCAATGAGAGCGGTTGCGGCTTGCTTGGCCGCACCTATGTCTTCCCAGTTGCCGATGTAGGAGACAATGACTTGGAAGTTTGGATTGATGCTCTTGGCGCCAGCCTCAAAGGCGAGAAAGGTGCTCTTCAGTGGAGGGATTTCTACACCACCGATGGCTCCGGCTTTACCGGTTTTGGAGACGAGCGCTGTCATCATGCCCATGAGATAGGTTGCTTCTTCGAGAAGAAAGCGAATAGGCGCAACGTTCTTGCGAACAGTACTCCCTGAAGTCGTGATAAACACCGAGTTCGGGAAATCTGCTGCGACTTTTGCGGCGGCATCTTGGAATTCAAAGCCGTGACCAAAGATGAGGTTAAAATTGCGACTGGCGTAGTCACGAAAGGCTTCTTCAAAATCGGCGGGAGTTTTGGTTTCAACCTGACTTACTTCCGCGTGGAGTGTCTGTTTGATTCTGGTCAGGCCCTCATACGCGAGGGCGTTCCAACCAGCGTCACTCACCGGTCCAGGCGTAAGAAGGGCAACGCGAAAAGTATTGGCCGATTCCGGTGCAGGTTTACTGTTACAGGAAGTGATACTGAAAAAAATGAAGAGAAAGAGGAGAATAAGCCGGCGGCGAGAAATCACAGAATTCCTAATGGCGGCATCAACACGATCTCGTCAGTGTAGATGGTGGACGGTTGTGTGATGACGCTGAGCATGGCGTTGGCGACATCGGCTGGAGCAAGCATTTTGCCGCGGTCGAGCGTACTGCCACTGTTATCCCACAGCGGAGTATCTACGGCTCCAGGAATAACCGCAGTGACTTTGATGCCGAGAGAACGTACTTCTGCGGCGATCACTTTCGTCAAGCCCAGCGCGCCGAATTTTGAGGCTGTGTAACCCGTTGATCCTGGGAGGATGTGGGTACTGGCGATCGAAAGAACATTGAGAATGTGGCCGCGCCCACGAGGGATCATGGCCCTGACAACGTGCTTGCAGCAGAGATAGGTGCCACGCAGATTAATGTTCATCATCGTGTCCCAGTCCTCGGTACGAGAGTCAACAAGCGGACCAAAAACTGCGCCGCCGGCACAGGTAATAAGGATGTCGATCTGACCGAAGGCAGCTTTTGTTTTTGAGACCAAGGCCTCGACCTGCCCTTCGTTACCAACATCAGTTGGGACAACTATGGCGGCTCCATCACCGTTGACGATCTCGTTGGCGACCGCGTCAAGGTTTTTTTTGGTACGAGCGGCCAGGACGATTTTTACTCCTGTTCGGGCAAGAGCGAGGGCGGATGCTCGTCCTATGCCTGACCCGGCTCCTGTGACAATTGCCACCTGACCGTGGAGATCTTGTTCTGCCATAGTGTCACTCACCAGTGTATTCGAAGAAGTTCTTCGGGGTTTCCCAGAGACCGATCTTGGTGAGGCTCTTGCCGAGTTGCGGGTTGAGGAGGTCCCAGATGACCTTGGTGATGTTTTCACCAGTGGGATTCAAGATACGGAACTCGCTGGTGTCGCTATTGAGGTGTTTGTGGTCAAAGCGATCGAGTATCTGTTCTTGCACGGTTTGCATGAGGAACCCGAGGTCTAAGATCATGCCGGTGCGCTGATCGATTTTCCCTTGGACAGTCACTTCAAGTTCATAATTGTGACCATGACCGTTGGGGTTATTGCACTTGCCGAAAACGGCGCGGTTCTCTTCATCTGAAAGAAGGGAGCTATGTAATCGATGAGCAGCGCTGAAACCGAAAGTTTTTGTCAGGGATGCCATAGTGCGTCCTTCTCCGGCATACACATCTGACCAGAGGGTTGGTTCTTCATAGAGGCGGACTTGAGACAAGTGATAGTTTCCTTGCTCGGTATGGAGCTTCTCTTCAA
>JAYVFX010001130.1:0-5332 GCA_043772795.1 Deltaproteobacteria bacterium | reverse complement strand
TGATTAACTCCTTAGTGACACGAGTCGCAGAGTACTACCAAGAGACGAAGGAAAATCCGTCCCTGGACCAAGCCTTGCGGATCACGTGGGAACTGGAGTGTTCGGAGCTCGATTTTATGCGCGAACTGTTAGTGTCATCTAGTAATCTGGCAGATTTAGGTTTTCCGACTAATGTCGAAAGCAAAGACAAACACCTTGGACGGCTGCGGGAAGTGATCCAACAATATACCACTGATGAAAGTTTGCGGCGGGAAGTGAAGTTTCTGTCCGCGGAACGGTTCCCACGCTGAGCGAGAAAGGGAGTGAAGAATCATGGAGACTGGACGTGAAGAAGCGGCTCCGACCTTTCCCACGTGGCGACGACGGCTGGAGCAAGCGAAGGAGAGTGAACTCCACGACGAGATCGAGCGTTTCATCCAAGTCCTCAAGGCGGTCGGCTCGCCGATGATCGATGGGGCTGCTGTCCATTTTGTCTACTACGATCCCGAAGCGCGACAAGTCGCTATGACTGGTGAATTCAATCAATGGGACCGCCGTGGCACACCCCTGCTCCCGTTAGGAAAAACGGGCATCTTTTACCGCACCAGGGATTTTCAGGGGCCTGTCCGTGTCGAGTATAAGTTAATCGTCGATGGAGACTGGATGGTCGATCCGTTCTGTCCCAATAACATTGACAATGGCATTGGTGAGAAAAATTCATATTTCGTCGTCGGCGATCTTCGCGATCCACCCGAACTCGAAGTGAGTGCTAGCGTTCCGCGTGGCCGCGTACAAGAGTTCGAGTTTGACAGTGAGGTGTTGCACAACAAGCGGCGCGTGTACGTCTACCTGCCTCCCGGTTACAACGAACGCGAGAACAATCGCTTCCCGGCGCTGTATGTTCATGATGGCGGTGAATATTTGACGCGGGCACGTTTGCCAACCGTTTTGGATAACTTGATTCACAATCAAGAGATTCCGCCGCTCATGGCAGTGATGGTTGATCCGGTCGATCGTATACGCGAGTACTGGGCCAACGAGGACTATGCTCGCTTCACGGAGACGGAGCTTATTCCGCATATCGACAAAAACTACCGGACACTGGCGCAACGCGAAGGCCGTGGTGTAATCGGTGCGTCTATGGGAGGGTTGATCTCGACGTACCTCGGGTTATCGCGTCCGCACTTGTTCTCCAAAGTGGGTGGACAGTCAAGCGCGCTATTCTTGATGGAAGGCGAACGCTCCTCGTCTCTGGCGACAGATTTGCTTAAGCGGTTCGGTGTCGGGCAAAATCCCTGGGGACAAGCGAAACGACTGTCAACGCTCGTTTCTGAGCTTCGTACGCCGATTGCCTTCTACTTTGATGTAGGGAAATACGAGCCCCAGTTTATTCCCGCTCATGAACGCCTCGTCCCGCTGTTGGAAGCGCAGGGATGCCCGTGCCTCTATCAGGAGTTGATCGGCGGGCACAACTGGACAAGCTGGCGGGCGCATCTCAAGGACATGCTGACGTTTCTTTGGGGCGAAGCGGAAACAGTGGTGCACGATGGCGTCTCAACGGCTACAGACAAAGTAGCACCAACAGCACAGGAAACAGCCTCTCTGGCGTCCGACATAGACCGTCGCTTCGTCCGTTTCTTTAATGGCTGGGAGCTGTTCTTTCGTGATAACGTGCAAGGAGCTGAATGGTCGCCGGTGGTCGAAAGCATCAGGGAGAGCGACAAAGTGCTGTTTCGTGTGGCATTGCCGGATGTTGATCCCAGAGCGATTGGCCTCTTACTCCTTGGCAGTCAGCTCATTCTTAAAGGGGTACGCACGACTGGTCAGGCGACGGCAAATGGCGATTCCCCGTCTTCAGAGAATGCAGTCGAGTGGTTTGAGCGCAGCTTTCCCGTGCCCGAAGGGATATCGACAGATCGCATAACCGCCTGTTATTTTGACGGGCGCTTGGAGATCACCGTGCCTGCGCCACAGGGAATCGTCGCCAAACGGATTCCTATTGAGGTGAAGTAAAGATGGAACACGACGCGTCTCGGCCTTCCGGCCCCCGCATCTATAATCTCTTTCCGTTGCTTGCTGGTCCGTTACCGCAGTGGACGCCGCACCTTGAGCGGGCGCAGCGCCTGGGCTTTGATTGGGTCTTTACCAACTCTTTCCATTATGCAGGTTACTCTGGCAGCCTCTACTCCGTGAAAGATTACTATGCAGTTGATCCTCGCCTCGTTGATCCGACCGCCGGTCCACCGATGACCCAACTCTCGCAGATGACCGAGGAAACCAACCAGCTTGGCCTCAAAGTTATGATGGATTTGGTCATTAACCACACCGCCTTTGACTCACCACTCGTGACAGAATACCCCACTTGGTACAAACGCGGAGCCGACGGCAAGCCGTTACGCCCGAGCGCGAAAGACGGAGACAAGAAAGTCACTTGGGGTGATTTAGTTGAGATTGACAACGCGGGTAGTCCTGATCGTGACCGTCTGTGGCGCTACTGGCTGCAGCTTATCGAACACTATGCTGCCCTCGGATTTCGTGGTTTTCGTTGTGATGCAGCTTATAAGGTGCCGGGTGAGTTATGGCAGTATCTGATCGGGCACATCAAAAAATCGTACCCAGGCACCCTCTTTGTGGCCGAATCGCTGGGCTGTCCATTCGAGGACACGGTACGACTCGCTCGGGCAGGTTTCGACTTCATCTTTAACAGTTCCAAGTGGTGGGACTTTGTCGAACCCTGGTGTCTTGAGCAGTATCGCCAAACCGCACCGCTCGTTCCCTCGATCAGTTTCGCTGAATCGCATGATACTGAGCGTTTGGCGACCGAACTCCGTGGAGATAAGGAAGCTGTCAAACTGCGCTACGCCTTCTCGGCACTCTTCTCTGCTGGTGTGATGATGCCCCTCGGTTTTGAGTATGGCTTTCGTAAGCGGCTAGACGTGGTCAACACGCAACCGGAGGATTGGGAGGCTACGCAGTGGGACTTGAGCGACTTTATTGCGGGAGTCAATCGACTGAAGAGTACTTGGCGTGTGTTTAATGAAGAGGGACCGCTCGAGCGCATAGAGAGTGGCAACTCCAAGGTTGTTGCCTTGGTGAAATCGTCGCGCGACGGCAAAGAGAAAGCTTTGCTGTTGTTCAACACCGACCGGCAGCGGGCACAGTCGTGCCAACTGGCGCAGATGGGGTACGTTTTTACAGGGATGTCACAGGTACAAGACGTCTCTCCCGATGGGCAACTCCAGCACACGCCGGATTTTCAGACTGGACAACTCAAACCTTCGGGAGTGCATGTGATTTGCGCGCGGCAGTAAAGGCAGTAGCCAGTATTCAGTAGTCAGTAGCCAGTAGGGAAAAAGATAAGGGATAAAGGATAAATGGGGAAACGGGGAAAGACAGGCTTTAGGCTGAAGGCTGCAGGCTAAAGGGGAAAGAAGAAGGAACAAACGGGGAAATGGGCGAGGTAATGATCGGAAAACCCTGAAGAGGATGATGTGACGATTTGCTCAAGTTGTCAGCACGAGAATCCTGTTGGAGCAAAGTTCTGCAATGCTTGTGGGACTCAACTGGCACAGGCCTGCCCGAGTTGCGGTCGGATGAATCCGCCTGGTAGTCGCTTCTGTAACGAGTGCGGTGCGGCTTTGGCGAAGGGGGAAAAGGCGAAAGGGGGAAACGGCGAAACGGCAACCGAAGGCGAAGGGGCGAAACGGCAAAAGGGCGAAACGGAAGAAGACTTCGGACGCCGGACGTCGGACACCGGACGGAGTGACGGCGAACGCCGCCAACTAACAGTGATGTTCTGTGACTTAGTCGGCTCCACGGCGCTCTCGGCACAGCTTGATCCCGAGGAATTGCGCGACGTGGTGCGGAGCTATCAAGAGACCTGTACCGCCGTGGTTCGGCGCTATGACGGGCACGTGGCGCAGCACCTGGGCGATGGGCTGTTGGTGTACTTCGGCTATCCGATGGCGCATGAAGATGATGCGGCACGCGCCGTGCGAGCAGGGTTGGAAATCATTATGATGCTCCAGAGCCGCGCGCGTCAGCAAGCGACAAACGCTCCCCTCCCTCACGGTCGCGGCTCGGATCCTCTCCAAGTCCGCATCGGTATTCACACCGGGTTAGTAGTAATTGGTGAGATCGGTAGCAGCGAGAAGCGTGAGATACTGGCGCTGGGCGAGACGCCCAACATTGCGGCGCGTATCCAAGGAACGGCGAAGCCCGATGAAGTGGTGATCAGTGCGGCGACGTATCATCTCGTCGAGGGGTTGTTTGCATGTGAAGATCGTGGGCAGCCGGAACTCAAAGGGGTAGCGACGCCACTGACGTTGTTTCGAGTGCTCAAAGAGAGCGAGGCGCACAGCCGCTTTGAGGTGGTGGTGCGCAAAGGGCTCACGCCGCTCATTGGCCGTGATCATGAATTCGGCTTATTACGCGAGCGTTGGGCGCGCGTAAAAGAGGGTGCTGGGCAAGTGGTGCTGCTCAGTGGGGAACCGGGCATTGGCAAATCTCGCTTGGTGGAGGCGCTCAAAGAAACCGTCGAGCACGAGGGCGCCCAGTGTCTGGAATTGCGTTGTTCGCCGTATGCCCAAAACAGTGCACTGCAACCGATCATTGAGCATTTACAACGAACATTGCAATTTCGGCCAGAGGATTCAGCAGAGGAGAAGCTGCAGAAGCTGGAGGAGAGGCTCTCGCGTTCTCCTCTGGACCTGCAAGATGCGGTACCTTTATTTGCTTCCTTGTTATCGCTCCCTGCTCCCCGCTCCCTGCTCCCTGCTTTCAGCCCACAGAAGCAGAAAGAGAAAACCTACGATGCCCTTGTGGCATGGCTATGTGCAGAGACGAAGCAACAGGCTGTGATGTACGCCTGGGAGGACCTGCATTGGGCTGACCCATCAACGCTAGAGTTGCTCATGCTCTTTCTCAATCAAGTCCCCACCATACGGCTGTTGGCGGTGCTGACGTTTCGCCCAGAGTTTAGCCCACCGTGGGGCGCGCATTCGTATCTCAGTCAACTCACGCTCAGTCGGTTAGGACAGAGCCATGTCGAAGTGATGGTCGAGAAGGTCACCGGCAGCAAAGCACTGCCAGTCGAGATTATCCAACAGATAGTGAATAAGACGGATGGGGTACCGTTGTTTATTGAAGAATTAACGAAAACAGTCTTGGAGTCTATTAAGTCTACTGGGTCTATTGAGTCTATTGGGTCTGCAATTCCTACAACTTTGCAGGATGCCCTGATGGTCCGACTCGATCGGCTCGGCACAGCCAAAGAGATTGCGCAACTGGGCGCGACACTGGGACGCGAATTCACTTATGAGTTACTCCACGCTGTTTCATCGCTACACGAAGA
>JAYVFX010001129.1:0-3113 GCA_043772795.1 Deltaproteobacteria bacterium | reverse complement strand
AGCGCTATTTGCAACTCTGTGCTGAAGACAACATTCAGGTTGCCAATTGCACCACACCGGCGCAAATGTTCCATCTGCTGCGCCGACAAGTGAAACGCGACTTTCGCAAGCCACTGGTGGTGTTTACTCCGAAGAGCCTCTTGCGCCACAAACTGGCTGTGTCCTCGGTAGCTGAACTCGCAGACGGAGGCTTCCACGAAATTCTTGATGAAACGGCTGCCCCAGCGACTGCCGTGACCGTGGAGCCCAAAAAAGTCAAACATCTGCTGTTATGCAGCGGTAAAGTATATTACGACCTTCTGGCTGAACGAGAGAAGCAGCAATGCAACGACGCGGCTATTGTGCGTATGGAGCAACTCTATCCTTTCCCTGAACACGACCTAACGGAGGTGCTTACCCGATACGCGCAAGCGAACGATGTCGTTTGGGTACAAGAAGAACCGCGCAATATGGGAGCGTGGACATTTATTTTTGAACATGTATCTCCTTTGTTGCGCTCTCGCCAGACACTTCGCTATGCCGGACGACCAGCACAAGCGAGCCCTGCGGTTGGGTTCCAAAAGATCCACCAGCAGCAACAAATGCAACTGCTCAACGAAGCACTCAAACAGTAATGCGTAACGAGTAATGAGTGACGAGTAATGAGTAATGAGGAGCGTACTTAGGACCTTACTTTTTTCGCTCATCACTCAGTTCTCATTACTCATCACTGACTAGAGAGAACTATGGCTGTTGATATTGTGATCCCCGCTCTTGGTGAATCGATTACCGAGGGAACAATCTTGCGCTGGCTCAAGAATGCTGGTGAAGCGGTTGAACGTGATGAGATCGTAGTCGAAATCGAAACCGATAAAGCCACAATGGAGCTCGCCGCTCCGGAGACGGGAGTGTTAAGTGAGATTCTCAAACCTGCAGGCGAGAAGGTTGAGATTGGCGAAGTTATTGGTCGGGTGACTCCTGGCGCTGCAGCCGCTCGTCCTGCACCGACAGCCACGAAAACTCCGGTGCCAGCGACGCCCGTGCAACCGCCAGCTCCTGCTGCTCCGCTGAGCCCGGCAGTGCGCCGTTTGGTTGAGGAACACGCTGTGAATCCCGCAGATGTTGCCGCAACCGGTCGCGGTGGGCGCATTACTAAGGGAGATATGCTCGAGCACGTTGCTGCAAAACCCGCTGCTCCAACAGTACCGGCACAGGCGGTAGTGCAGCGGCCAGCTTCTCCTCCTCCAGTTGTTGCCCCATTTGTCGATGGGAACCTGCCGCGCGAGCAACCCCAGCCAATGAGTCGCATTCGTCGCCGTATCGCTGAACGTCTCAAGCAGGTGCAGAATACCGCGGCGATTTTGACGACGTTTAACGAAATCGACATGAGTGCAGCGATGGCGTTGCGTGCGAAGTACAACGACAGCTTCAAAGAGCGTTATGGAATCTCGCTTGGTTTCATGTCGATCTTCGCTAAGGCGAGTGTTGAAGCGTTACGTGCTTTTCCTGCGATTAATGCTGAGATTCGCGGTGAGGACATTGTCTACAAGAACTATTACGACCTTGGCATTGCAGTCGGAACGGAGCAAGGATTGCTCGTGCCAGTGGTCCGTGACATCGAGCGCAAGAGTTTCGCACAGATCGAGATCGAGTTGGCGGATCTAGGCCAGCGGGCGCGGGCTGGCAAGATCAAAGTCGATGAACTCACCGGTGGAACCTTCACCATTAGTAACGGTGGGGTGTACGGCTCATTGATGTCAACGCCGATTCTCAATCCACCACAAAGTGGTATTCTTGGGATGCATAAGATCGAAAAGCGTCCGATCGTCATGGGACCGAACGATGAGATCGTTGTCCGACCGATGATGTATGTTGCGTTGTCGTATGACCATCGTATCGTTGATGGCCGTGAAGCGGTACTGTTTCTCCGACGGATCAAGGATTGCCTGGAAGATCCGGCACGGATGCTCTTCGGACTGTGAGCTTGATTGCGGATTGATGATTGCGGAATACGGATTGAGGAATGGCAGACACACAACAATTTGACGTGCTGATTATCGGTTCGGGACCTGGTGGCTACGTTGGTGCCATCCGTGCTGGGCAGCTCGGCTTGCGCACTGCTTGTGTCGAGAAGATGCCGACCCTGGGTGGCACTTGTCTCAATATCGGATGTATTCCCAGCAAAGCTTTACTCGATTCGAGCGAATGGTTTGCCCAAGCGAAAGAAAAATTTGCCCACCACGGTGTTGTTTGCACTAGCGTCACGCTGGATTTGCCGGCGATGATGCAGCGCAAAGACAAGGTCGTCGAAGGCCTCACCAAAGGTATCGATGGCCTCTTTAAGAAGAATAAAGTGACACGTATCAATGGCCTGGCACGCTTCCGCGATGCCCGTACGGTAACGATCACTGCGAGCGATGGGACGATACAAGATGTACAAGCGCGGGCGATTGTCATCGCCACTGGCAGTGAGCCAATTTCTTTGCCGACAGTTCCCTTTGACGGTGAACGCATTGTGAGTTCGACCGAAGCGTTAACGTTTTCAGAAGTACCGAAACATTTGGTTGTCGTTGGTGGAGGAGCGATCGGCCTAGAGCTGGGTTCAGTCTGGCTACGACTCGGAACCAAAGTTACCGTTGTCGAGCTTCTTCCACGTCTCGTTCCTGGCATTGATGCGCAAATCGCATCGGCACTCCAACGGTCGCTGACCAAGCAGGGGTTTGCTTTCATGCTCGGGGCGAAAGTTACCCAAGCGGTAGTGAAAAACGGCGAAGTGACGTTAACAGTCGAGAACGAGAAAAAAGAGATCAACGAACTCAAAGCCGATCGCGTACTCGTTGCGGTTGGACGCAAAGCCTACACCGCGGGGCTTGGTGCGGCTGAGGTCGGTGTCGCGTTTGATGAACGTGGGCGAGTCAAGGTTGATAAACATTACCAAACCAACGTGCCTGGCGTATATGCAATCGGTGATGCGATTGCTGGTCCAATGCTCGCTCACAAAGCCGAAGAAGAAGGCGTTGCGCTTGCTGAGTTATTAGCCGGGAAGGCAGGCCATGTGAACTATGATGTTGTGCCTGGCATTGTCTACACTTGGCCCGAAGTTGCTTCTGTTGGTCTCTCTGAAGAAGCCGCTA
>JAYVFX010001128.1:0-2828 GCA_043772795.1 Deltaproteobacteria bacterium | reverse complement strand
CAGGGAGCTAGGAGCAGGGAGCTAGGAGCAGGAAGTTAGGAGCAGGAAGTTGGAAGCCATCAGTCTATTCCCCATCTTTTGCTCCCTGCTTATTGCTCCCTGCTTTATCCAAAACAATCATGACTCCACAGCAATACCTTCTCCACCGGCGCGACCTCCCCTTTTGGTAATGTCGTCTCTTTCATGAAATAAATCTGCAACGTCTGTACGGTCTCATCTCCGGTGTGCGAGGCATTCCAGTTGCGACATAAGTATCGACCAAAATGAAGGCGATGGCCGCTATTGTCACGCTCCCACAAGTTGAGCAGATACTTGCGCCAGCGCTGATTCCGGTAGCTCGGCAATACAAAAGCTGGTTTTTCCCACTGCGCCGGTGCCGCTTCAGTCATGAGGTCAACTTCGTTACCGCCGCGTAAGTGCGCCGGAATGACATACCACCCGTCGTCTATCAGTGGCTTCGGCGCAAACATATTCCACATTTGGTCGATGCGGATCGCATAGCCAATCCAGTTATAGTCGGGAGGAAAAAACCGGCTGTATTTGCCAAAGTCAGTTGTTCGCAGGTTCCACAGAAAAACGTAGATCACGCATGCCGCACACAGCATGCCCTTCAACACGGCAGGCCATCGTGCCGGTCGTCGGCCTTGTACCATTCGCATCCTGGCCCGCAGACCAAACCAGTGCCTCATCCATCTGCGTATTCGGTGCTTTTGTTCGGCAGAAAAATCGCAGGGTATCGCGCATTTCTCCCACAGCCAGCCGGGTAAGAGCGACAACCAGGCTGTCCACATGATCCAGGGAAAGATTCCCAGATCCAGACACAGTCCGATTCCCAGATGAAATCCCAAGAACAGGCAAATGGCCACGCAGCGTATCGGCCCATTCGCAATCGGGACAAATAGCAGATACGGACCAACCGCCTCCAAAGCCAACGTAGAGAACGTGAGCGCGGTCGTCACCGTCGGAAATTGAACCAGCCACAATCCTATACGTGTCGCAAAAGCATCAAGACTTAACGCGTAATATATTGCCGATCCCTCCTGGCGCCAGATCGGATCGGTCTTGAGCGTGGCGGTGAACCAGTAGATGAAACAAATTTGTAGCAGTAGTGCGACTGTCCCAACCGAGAGGACTCGCGCAGTGAGTGGCTGCGCAGCGGGCTTCAGCATGCCATCCAGCGAATAGGCCGCGCCAAGCGGCAAGAACATCGACCAAAAGAGTAACAGTTGCAGGACAACGTCCCCACTATCAATAATCATGGGGTTGCGATTATGCAAAGAAATAACAAAGAGCCAGGACAGAAATGTCGCCAACGTCGTCCGATAACCAATGAGTAACGCGACTCCGCACAGAGCCGCCACGCCAAAGAGCACGCTTTGGCCGAGCAACGTCCCGCTAATAAAGTTCACCGACAGATGCCACTCATTCACAAACTGAGTGACAGCTACCCCTCGCGGGAGTACCCCAAAGTCAGTGTAGTGCGCCCGCAGATCGAAGGCGCGGAAGAATAAATCGGCAAGGATGAGAAGGCCAAGGCAGACGCGCAACAGCGCCAACGAGCGGACATCGAGAGCAACAATATCGCCAAGACGTTGGGTGACTCCAGAGACCCACGGCTCAGACTGACCAGTCGCCGGATGTTGCCGGTCGACAGTCGCCGCATAAGACAGCACAGTGTTCGCGTTGCCGATGGATTCTCGCTGGAGAAACACGGACACCCCCTTAGATGATATGAGAATCGGCTTAAGAAATACAGGCTTTAGAGGAATTTGTTGGAAGCGGAGAGGAACAGTTACCTAAGACACCAATAGCGGGGGATAAACGCCAAGGGGCACAGTGTAACGTGCCCCTTGGTTCCCAACAATCGTCGTTCGCCTCTACTATCTCGTAAACTCATTTTTCCGCAGATCGTCATTCCACGTCGAGATGACTGGTGCACCCAAGGGGAACGACGTGTCAAAGTTCTGAAATTGGATCGTCGAATTGCCGGTTATTCTGTTTGTTTGGATGTCATCGTTCAAACGTGCCTGGGTAGGCGGGTGAGGGTCGCCAGGGTAGGTTGGCTCGCCATCAGCCGCAATGAGATAGCCTCTAATCGTTTTCCCGCCAGTCATATCTAACTCGTTGTGAACCAGAACGATACCATCTATTTGGCCGTTTCCTGCAAAGTTAAGATCCTGTGCCGAGACGAGGCCGAGATTTTTCAGCTTATCGTATGCATCAAGTCCCGCCTGGACTTGTGCCATCGTTAAACCGCCAAGCGGTGCCGTGCCATTTTTCTTGGCCAGCATTCGCTCTCGCGAATCAGTTGCCACCTGTATCGGAGTCAACGTCGAAATGAAAGAAGCAGTAGCATTGGTCTGGCTGCCAAAATTCATGGAGTTACGCGAGATGATCGTCACGCCCGCGGCACTCATCTGTCCTTGGTTCGTAACTGTTCCCTCACAGTAATAAATTCCCCGTGGAACGTTCCCGCTAAAGGTGCAATTGCCATTACCATCCACCTTAGCGCTGCCACCACCACTAGAAGTGACAGTATTACCAAGATTAGTCCCACCCGAACATGTACCCACGTTACTAGTCAAGCCGCTCACCTTGGTCGAATCCGATTGCACGCAGGTACCAGTTCCACGATAGATGGCTCCCTTGCTCATAATGTAATAGGGACCGGTCGGATCAGCCTTGCCCAAGTCCAGGACCCATTGCGACAATTTGCCAACTTCAACCTCGGGAAAAGTTCGTAGCGGTTGCCCACCCAAGGCGTTTTCGCAGCCACCACCAAGGATATTCGCACTTCCATTACAACCCATAGAGCCAGAGGCTGTAGC
>JAYVFX010001127.1:0-3174 GCA_043772795.1 Deltaproteobacteria bacterium | reverse complement strand
TATTTCTGACGGTGAGGGGTATGCTAGCATACCCCTCACCGTCAGAGGTCGGAGGGTCCCCACGGTCGGAGGTATGTACATCCATCTGGCAGTCGGAGGTATGATCGTCTTCCCTCTGACCCCCCATTTTTTGTGGGCTTCGTGCATCGGAGCTCGCAGGCTCGCTCTGACCAACATCAGGAGGTGGTGGGCTACCAGCTCGGGAAAATATGCCGAAACCGCCCTCTAAAGTTGGACGGCGGAATTTGTCTTCGTCACTTGGACGGATATCGACAACCTGTAAACCCCGCGCGATCGCTTCTCGCTGCTTCTTATTCACTGTTTACTCCCTTAGCTGGCGGCGGAAAGAGAAGGGGAAACAACTTTGAGTTGCGGACGCCGCAACTCTTCAAAAATAGTAAGCAGCTCGCGTGTTGCTGAGCAGTAATCTTCATAGCCGTGGCAGTGTTTATCGAAGACTGCCATGGGCATACCGCTTGTCACAGCTTTTTCCACATCGGTGTTGCGCCGAACATGTGTTCGCAAGACGCTATCTTGGTACTTTTGCTCTACCTCCTGTTTCCAGCTTCGTTCGATGCCATTATTTTGAGAAAACATAGTGATTAACACGTAGGCCCACGGCTTTGAGCACTCTGTTTCCTCAAAAATTTGCCGCGCACACGCAATCAAGTGGGGAAGACCAGTGACGGAGTGTTTTTCCGCTTGCGTCGGAATCAAGATGCCTTCGCTTGACGCAAGCGCATTTGTTGTGAAATCTCCGAGATCGGCAGGGCAATCAAAAATGATCAGATCATACTGCGGGATGATCTCCCGGAGCATTCTTCTCATCCACGTTCCACGCGCAAGAACTCCTTTATCGACATAGGCAAGTTGAAAATGGGATGGAATGAGGTCAAGACCTTCAATGCCGCACGCATTATGAATAATGATCCGGTTTAACTCTGCATCGCGAGTGACGTGCCCAGCCAACGTCATGTCTCGATCAAGATCATGGTAACCGAGCTGTTGCGTAGCGTTTGTCTGATGGTCAATATCAATAATCAGTGCCTTTAACGGGGAACCATCTGACTTTCCCAAAGTGACAGCCATCGCAGCGACATTCACGGCTGTCGTTGTTTTGCCAACCCCTCCCTTAGCGTTAATGACACTAAACGGGATGCTCCACGGCATATCCTCCTCCTCTCTCCCCCTTTGGGTGACAAAGAAATTCAATCTAATCAGGAAAATAAACGTTCGATAAACAACCTTGGAAAACTTTCCCCTACGAGAAAGGGTTGATAGAGGACGCTCATCGTTTCATGTATCAATGCCTTCTCAGAGCAAACAAACTTCACTACGGAGATTTAGGCAAGATCTGCCAGAATCTAATTTTAAGCCTATTGTATTCTTTGTGTTAAAAAAAACCACCCCTTTAGTGTGATAAAAAGTGTGCTAAAAATATATTATGAAAACAAAGCACTCAGTGACCGTGCGCCGGAGTGTCGCGCTCCCAAAAGAACTTATCGATGAAGTGCAGACTGTAGCGCCCGTAGAGTTACGCGATAATCTCAATCGTCTGGTCATTATCGCTCTCCAGGACTTTGCGGCGAAACAGAAAGCGCATGCTTTTGAAGAAGCGATGGCACAGATGGCAGCAGATGAACAGCTGCAAGAAGAGTCTCACGCGATCAACGAAGAGTTTGTGGTAGCAGAGGCGGATGGGTTGACCGATGATGCAACGCGGTGACATTTATTTTGTGAACCTCAGTCCAACCCAGGGGCGAGAACAAGCTGGGTATCGTCCAGTCTTGGTCGTGTCTGCTGATGCCATCAACCGCCAGCCGCTAGTCGTCACTGTCGTGGTAGGGACCAGTGCCAGCCGCGTCCTCCGGAACTATCCCACCAACGTACGGGTGACCGCAGCAGAAAGTGGCTTACCACAGGATACGGTCTTTCTATGTTTTCAGCTACGCTCGCTTGATCCATCGCGGTTCATTGACCAGCAGACCGGGCAGCTACGTCGCGTTGGGACACTCCCAATGAACCGAATGCAAGAAGTGGAGCAGGCGCTTAAACTAGTCTTTCAACTGCCGTAGAAATTGCGGGACCTGATGAGAGGCTTGGACTCACTATCAATAGATTAGATTTCGCCAGGCTAGCGAGCTTGGCTACTTGCTTGTTCGCTCCGCCACTGCTTCTCTCTCGTTTTGACAGCAGAGCGTCCCCTGTCTTCCGTTAACCACGTACTTCACTCCTCGATACAGCCTTCGTCTAGCCTGACAGTGCGCTTCAAATGGGGATTCGAGACGCCGTAAGGGTCTCTGTCGTACCTCAACCTCAAAGCTACTCATTCAGCTCAGCCGACATTTTTCTAACAAGGACCAGAGCGAGACATTATGCTCTGACCTTCAGAGTCGACAAAATTAGGGGTCAGAGGGAAGATGATCATACCTCCCACGGTCAGATAGATATACTTACCTCCGCCCGTGGGAAGCCTCTGACGGTTAGAGGTAAGATAATATCTCTAATTTATTAGCATAAATGACAAGTTAACTTACCCCTGACTCTCTCCTACGAGAGGTGCAATTTACTTACATCTAACCGTCAGAGCTAAGTTGACTTCCATTCGACCCTCAACATCCTTGCGAGTTGCTAAGATAAAATTGTTTCCTGCTGAATGGCGGTAAAAGAGCAAAGATTGATTCCGACATATCGGATAGTTTTCAATTCGATTGTGCGGGAGAACTCTTGCACGATATTGAACGCCTACCCCAAAGCAGTCGGCTCCAAGAATTATCTGCCAAGGCGGAGAAACTCTTCTCAGGTATCCTATGCAGGTCAATACCGGAAACAGCAAGTCATTACTTCGCTACGATCTAAGGAATGAATACTCAATAACTTCACCTAGCACGCGGATTCTCGTATGTTCAGAGTGTGGCAGTAAGAGAGGGAACAGACGAGAGGAGTACCGTGCATGCACCGCTATAGTGCGGCCATCGAAGAGCAGAGGGCCGCCTTTTACGAGAGTCTGTCGGAAAAGGACCGCCGTCGGTATGCCGCAATTGAAGCGTGCAAGCTGGGGCGGGGAGGCCTGAGTTATCTGAAGCCTGCGCGTAAATCGGTCGGGGGTAGCAGAGAGCCACAACTCTCTGCAAACTCTGGGGGTTATGGCGACCCACCTCAACCCCGGCTCCC
>JAYVFX010001126.1:0-2385 GCA_043772795.1 Deltaproteobacteria bacterium | reverse complement strand
GCGACGAGCGCGGAGAATTTGCTGGAGTGTTGCTTACGTCGTTTGGCGCCGAAGTGATCAAGTTGGAAGGTCGCCGCGGCTCCAACTCGCGCCGCTTTGGCCCATTTACTACTCCTCAACACGACCCGGAACACAGTTTGTGCTTCAGCCGTTACAACCTGGGTAAGAAGAGTGTGAGTCTAGACGTTGACCATCCGGCTGCGCGCGGCGTATTAGAACGTCTGGCAAAACGTGCTGATGTTATTATCGACTCTGGTGAGGCGACTGATGTCGCACGACGGCTTGTTTTTTATCGCGCCATGCGGGTGGCAAACCCGCGCCTCATTGTTTGCACGATTACGCCGTTTGGGCTTGACGGTCCGTATCGTGATCTCAAGATGACGGACCTGACACAGTTGGCGATGGGAGGCGTGATGGCCTCATGCGGATACGACCCGCGACCCGATGGAGTCTATGATACCCCGCCGATCGCGCCTGAAATGTGGCAGGCGTATCACATCGCATGTGAAAACGCGGTGATCACCATCGCCACGGCACTCAACTTCCGCGAGCTTACGGGAGAAGGGGAGTGCATCGACCTGTCGATTCATGAAGCAGTGAGTCTGTGCACTGAGGTCGCGATACCCTACTACATCTACAACGAAACCGTGATTCAACGACAGACCGGACGACATGCTGGTGAGGCACATACCTTGCCGTGGCTTCGTCGCACGAAAGATGGGCGTTACGTGAAGGCGTTTATGTTTTGGGGAAAACGCGACCTACGGGTCATTACCCAAATGCTCAATGAGGCTGGGGTCGAGCACGATCTTGAATCTGAGGCGTACCGCGAGTTAGCCAAGCGTTCACCGACTGAGGCACAAGTACATTTCAGTGCTATGATCGACAAGCTGGTCGCCTCGCTGACGGTTGAAGAAGTATTCCATCGGGCGCAAGCCAAAGGATTACTATGGGCGAGCGTTCGGTTTCCTGAAGAGAATATCGACGACCCGCATTTCCAAGCACGCGGTACTTTTCAGCCGATCCACCACCCTGAGATCGGTCGCGATCTCTATTATCCAGTCTCGGTCGCGACCGACGGCAAAGATCGCGCGACTGCGTTCCAGCGTGGAGCGCCGCATTTGGGCGAACACACGCAAGCAGTACTCGCCCAAAGTGGATTCAGTGAAACCGAAATACGAGCACTCGCTACTGAGGGTGCGATATGAGGAGACCCTCTCTCTGAGTGTCTCTATCTTCTAAATCAAACCACGGAAGATTCGTACACAGTGGCACTTGCTGTAAAATCCTCACTGTCCCTCCTTTTCCAAAGGAGGGCACCCCCATGCCCCCTTTGCGAAAGGGGGACGCGCGCAGCGCGGGGGGATTTGCGTCAGGGACTGTGCCAATCTCCTGTGGTCCGATTTAACGCCATACTCGTCGGGCAATATCGGCGACCAAGCGCAGCTTTGCTTCCTGCGTCGTATCGGGGATAGGGTTGCCATCCCACACTGTGCCGAATCCGCACTGTGTGGAGATGGCTAATTTTTCACGCGGGAAATAACGGCTGGCCTCTTCGATCCGCTTTACAATTTCGTCCGCTGGTTCAAGCTCGATCCGCTTAGTTGAGATCAGACCTAGCGCAACATCCTTATCGGTTGGAATATTACGCAGTGGCTCGAACGATCCCGATCGCCAGTCGTCGTACTCGAGAAGGAAGCTGGCATAGTTCTTTGCTCGCTTGAAGACTTGCTCAGCAATCGATTCATAGCCGCCTTCACCGACGTAGTAACCCTTATTGTTGCCACGGCACACATGCAACGCAAAGGTGACCCCTGGTACATCCGCGACGGAGTTGAGCAGATCCATTCCCTCGGTGAGCAGTCGATCGGGGTCCATACCGCGCTCGGCGAAATCCTGCTTGCGGCGTTCGGGGTCACACAGCATCCCGAGTTCAGGCGCATCAATCTGAATGTATTGACAACCAAGAGCGGCCAACTCTTGGGCTTCCTGACGGACGATGGTCGCAGCATCCGCAAACAAACCAAAAGGATCAGGATACGCGCCGCGAGAAAACTCTGGTGACCAGCGTAGCGTCATCATTAACGGACTTGGCAACGTGACCTTGAGCGGTTTCTTGGCGCGCGCTCTGGCGTAGGAAAACTCTTCGGCAGTCAGTGAACGGATACGGTGAATCTTCTCGACCACTGCGTACTGGACTTGAATGTTTGTCTCTTCACCTTTTGTGCCTTGTTCGTGCGGTTTGCGCCAGACGCGGGAGAATGCTGGGATCGCCTTCACCCCAGTGATGACATCTGTCAGCGGTGCGATGAAGTGCGTGCGGCGCATCTCACCATCAGTCACAACATCGACCCCTGCTTGTTCTTGCAGCGCGATCATCTCGTC
>JAYVFX010001125.1:0-1614 GCA_043772795.1 Deltaproteobacteria bacterium | reverse complement strand
GTATGTCTGCCGCACCAGGGCGAGGATAGCCGAATCAACCATGATGAGGCTATAGCAAAGATCCCCCAATTGCTCAAGTTATTTTCTGACAATTACTAGCTCTCGCCGCCAAATACCATGTTACGACTACCGGCTCCTACAGCTGCTTACGCCGAAACAAAAATCAACACGTTTGCTACGACGCTTTGTTCCTTTGTCGCCGCAATTTTCGTCCCCCCACCCAGCGGCCACACGCCGCGCAGCGCCCACGATCGCGGGCGTGCACGACTTCTCGCAAGTCTGCATTCCCGACTCGTTTCTCTGATCCGCTCCAGGCCTCGTCAAGTACGAGGTGTTGTTCAGGGGAGCGCGGAGGTTGAGCAGAGAGATACGGATTGGGAAGAGGACGGAGGCGATACCACTTGGTGGGCACCTCCGACGGCATCAGTAACCGCACGGTCTTGGTGCCGAAGCTATTCTGTTGCCCAAACCGACGGATGACCCGTGGTATCGACAACTTGAACTTACGGCCCAACCAATGTGCCATCTTCCAGTACAGCCGATAATTCAGCTGATGGAAGTACACACTGGGACTCGCAGTGGACTGATAGTACTGACACCATCCCCGAATGATCCGATTGAGCGCCCCGATCTTGGTTCGCACCGAGTCCTGACACGTGGTTGGTGCCAAGACCTGGTTGAGTTTATGACTCACGCGTCGCAGCGCGGTGTCCGGGATGCGCACTTTGGGCACGGGTTTGCCCCCTTGGCCGATCGTGCGTTCGATCTGGAAGCCCAGAAAGACAAATCCTTCACTGACATGGGTAATCCGTGTTTTCTCGAGCGAGAGCTCCAGCTTTAGGGTAGTCGCCAAGAACTCGGCAAGTGCTTGACGCATCGCCTGGGCTTGGCTCTTGGTGCCGTCGCATAACACGACGAAATCATCGCAATAGCGCGCATAGAGAAAATTAGGTTGTCCATGCCGTTTCCGCGTCTGGCGCTCCGTGCGGGACATCTCCGTGTACTGTTCCAGAAAGCGGTCCAGTTCATGGAGATAGACATTGGCCAGCACACAACTGACAATCCCTCCCTGCGGGACACCCGTCAGGGTAGGACGATAGGTGAGGCTTTCCATCCAAAACCCTATTGCAGGAGGTGCATTATGAAGCGACCGTCCCGACCGTGGGAGACCGGGTGGCGCAGACAGTAGCGAAGATGGCCCTGGAGCCGCACCTGGAGCCGCACTTTGACCCCGACTCGTACGGGTACCGCCCGGGCAAGTCGGCCAAGGGAGCGGTTGCGGTGACGCGGCAGAGGTGCTGGCAGTACGACTGGGTGGTCGAGTTTGATATCAAAAGAGCCTTTGACAATCTGGATCATGGTCTGCTGATGAAGGCGGTGCGCAAGCACACGGACTGTCGCTGGGTGGTGCTCTACGTGGAACGTTGGTTGCAGGCGCTGACCATCACGGAGGCGGGAGAGGTGAAAGCGCGGCAGCGAGGTACGCCGCAAGGTGGGGTCCTCGGACCGCTGTTGCTTAGGCCTCGTAAGCCAATAACCGTTCTGTTTCATATCACCGTGAACCGTGGTGTTAGCCTGTCAGGGTAGAGTCCATGACGGTGAAGTGTACCAGTG
>JAYVFX010001124.1:0-14464 GCA_043772795.1 Deltaproteobacteria bacterium | reverse complement strand
CTGGTGGCAAAACCGCAGTGGAGAGGAACCGCCACGTGCTTGGTGGCTCGTGGTTTTGCGGCGACGAGTCCGTATTTCTGAACGCCAAGCCCATCAACTGACCATGCTTGAGGTGCCCCTCGCGGCTCCGCAAAATATCACTTACAGTGTTTCTGTATCACCTGCAACGAATCTCACCGTGGACTTAGTCCCGGCAGCAAATACAGAAAACGGCAGTGTGAATCTGGCGGGTGTATTGTTGACGACCGAGCCGTCGCCTCGGCTTCCTTTCTCCAGACCATCAACGGCAGATCATTATTTCTTTACCAACGAGCGACCACAGACGCAGCTACAACTGCCATTGTGGAAACGGCTTGCATATCTCATGCAACCTCCTACGGAGTTGCTGCTGACAAAGAATGGACCTTTGCAATGGCCGGGAACTTTATTCGCGTACCAACTTGAGGGCATTCATGCACTGATGTCACATGATGCGCTGTTGCTGGCAGACGATATGGGACTGGGGAAGACGATTCAGACAATTGCAGCACTCCGATTGTTAACCTTGCAATGCCGCATTGAGTCCGTGCTCCTTATCGTACGTGCCGGACTGATAGATCAATGGCGTAAAGAGTTCCAGCGCTGGGCACCGGAGCTACGAGTCTCAATCGTTCGCGGCCCAGCCGGTGAACGTTCCTGGCAGTGGACGACGGCAGCGCATGTCTACCTCATCAGTTACGAAACCTTTCGTGCCGATTTCACTGAGAATCCACACTCACCACCGCGACGTCGAGTCTGGGATGTGGTGATTCTTGATGAAGCCCAAACGATCAAAAACCGGGATGCTGAGATCAGCCGGAAGTGTAAACGATTGTATCGTCGTCGCGCGTGGGCACTGACCGGAACACCAGTAGAGAACAGTGTGGATGACTTGGCGTCTCTTCTGGAATTCGTCACTCCATTTACGGAAGGAGAATCGTTGCATCGGTTGCTTCCAGGACCAGACCTCCGTGAGCGACAAAGCCAGGTGCAGCTCCGACGCAAGAAGTCTGACGTGTTGCCACAATTACCACCGAAGATTGTCAGCCGCATCGCACTCAAACTGGATGGGCCACAACGCGAAAGCTACGACCGGGCTGAACGAGAAGGCATCTTTCATTTGCGAGAGAAAGGCGAAGCTGCACGTGTCGAAAACGTCTTGGAACTGGTCACTCGCTTGAAGCAGATTTGTAATTTCTGTCCGGTCACTGGACGCTCGGCAAAACTTGATGACATCCGTGAGCGTTTGCGGACCTTGGAGGCTGAAGAACATCGTGCGCTGATCTTTTCACAATTCACCGATGATCGGTACGGTGGCCGTGCGGTTGCGGCAGCGCTAAAGCTGTTCCAGCCGTTGCTGTACATCGGGGATATGCCGACGGCCCAGAAAGAGACAACGATCAGGGCCTTCAAAGCAAATCCCGTTCATAAAGTGTTGATCTTGTCATTACGAGCCGGTGGGCAAGGGTTGAACTTACAAGAAGCATCCTACGTGTTTCATTTTGATCGGTGGTGGAATCCGGCTATTGGTCACCAAGCAGAAGATCGCAGCCATCGCTTTGGTCAAGTCTTTCCCGCCAACGTGTACATCTACACCTGCGAGAATACGATTGAAGAACGTATCGAGCGGGTCTTGCAGCAGAAACAAGTCCTCTTCGATGAACTGGTCGATGATGTGTCTATCGACATTCAGTCGCAGCTGACGACTGACGAGTTGTTTGGGTTGTTTGGACTCGCGCCGCCACCACCGACACAGTCTGTGAAACGTACTGGAGAACCGCCAGCAAACTACGCCGACATGAGCGGCGTGGAGTTCGAGACCTACGTCCAGCGTCTCTTGGAGCGCAAGGGGTGGAAAGTGGAGACTACGCCGATAACTCGTGATCGCGGCCTTGACCTCATTGCACGCCGTGTCGATGAGGTTGGGGTCGAGACGAGTTTGTATATTCAGTGCAAGAACCATGCGTCGCCCGTTGGGGTGGAAGTTGCGCGTGCACTGAACGGCGCACTCCCAAAACAATTATCAGGCGCTCGTGGGGTACTGGTTTGTCCCAGCGGATTTACTGCTAGTGCGGTTGCCTTTGCCAAAGAACGTGACCTTGTTCTGTGGGACCGGCATCAGCTTTTTACCCTTGCTAACGAATGAGATGGGATGCCGCTCCCATACCCTTGTTGCCTCGCTTCTGCGGAGGGATAAAGTAGAAAAAGCTCCCAGTGTTTGACAGGCAGATTTTAACAATGGAGGTGTCAATGTCAGCTAAACTTTCAGTATACGAAGCCCGACTCGTACATGAGATCAAAGGTATGCCTGAGCAATACCTTCCGAATCTCCTCCAGATTGTTCGGTTGTTTCGTGAAAGTGTAGAGCTCAAGTCCGCCGAGGCGAGTTTTAAGCAAGGCTGGAAGGAAGCTTTGGCAGGGGAGACAAGACCAATAGCTGATTTGTGGAAGGAGACATCGCCGCAGAACAAATTCGGCGTATTCTGAAAGAGTTCGATGAGCAGTTCGTATAAAGGAGGACACATGATTCGCGAATACAAATTTCCACAACTTGAGAAAGTCATTTTCGGTGCCGGGTCGCTTGCCCGTGTGCCGAAGGAAATGGAACGGCTGGGCAAAGAGCGAGCGCTGATCCTTACGGGAAAGACGTTGGCTACGAAGACTGACTTGGTCCGTAAGCTCGAAACGCTGCTTGAGGACAAGTGGGTCGGGACCTATAGCAGTTGTCAGCAACATGTGCCGAGCAGCAATATCACAGAGGCTGCGGCGCGTGCCCGTGAGGCCCAGGCCGACCTCATCATCAGCTTCGGTGGCGGTAGTCCGGTCGATGCAGCCAAAATTGTTGCTTTGGAACTGCTGGGCGATCGACCGCAAGATGCCATCCCGCAGATTGCCATTACCACGACCCTCTCTGCTGGTGAGTTTACTCCTTTTGCGGGAATGACGGATGAAAAGACGCGGGTCAAATCAGTCCGTGCTGACCCACGCATTGTCCCGAAGGTTGTTGTCCTCGACCCCGAGATAACCGTCGCTACACCAACGCACTTGTGGGCATCCACTGGTATGAAAGCCCTCGACCATGCGATTGAGGCATTGTGGTCAGTAAACCCCCAGCCTGTGACTGATGCATTGGCGATGGAAGCCATTCGCAAACTCCGAGTGAATTTGCCGCTATCTGTGAAGGAGCCGACAAACATCGACGCGCGTGGCGAGTGTCAAGTTGCTGCGTGGCTATCGATCTTTGGCTTAGGAAATGTTGGTGTTCGTCTCAGCCATATCTTTGGTCATCAAATTGGCGCGCGCTGGGATGTCCCCCATGGCGTCACTTCTTGTATTACCATTCCCCATTGTATGCGTTTTCTTGCTCCGCAAACGTTGAATCAACAAGCGATGATTGCAGAAGCCTTTGGTATCAAGACTGAAGGACGAAAACTTGAAGATGTTGCCGAAGAAGCGGCACGTACTGTGGAAGCATTTATCGATTCATTTGGCGTACCGCGCAGACTACGAGATGTAGGAGCAAAAGAGAGCGAACTCCCCGCGGTTGCCCATGCGGTGATCGAAGAAAGCGCAATGTGGCACAAGCAGCAGGGTGGGGAAGAAGCGCTGCTCGGACTGTTACGACAGATGTGGTAATTTCTGAGAAAAATGGGTAAACGGCGAAATGGGTAAATGGCGAAATGGTGGGAAAAATAGACAAAGGAACCTTTTTGCTCCTCTTTGGTTTTTTCCTTTTCGCCTTTTCGCCTTTTCGCCTTTTCGCCTTTTCGCCCATTCAGCAGAGAAAATTTGAAAGAAGAATATGGGCCAAAAGCGGTATATTGAGGAACCGTCCCGCTCGACTCCAGTCAAAGCCGAGACTGACGTGCTTGTCGTTGGCGGCGGTTCGGCCGGTGTATCTGCTGCTGTTGCTGCTGCGCGCAACGGTGCTGATGTCATGCTGGTCGAACGACTCGGCTACCTGGGTGGATTAGCGACTGGTGGACTTATCATCTTGTTACTTACGCTTGATGATGGTCGCGGACGACAAGTGATCGGCGGCTTGTGTCAAGAAGTGACCGATCGCTTGGCGAAGCGCGGCGCGGCAATGTTTCCGTCGAAGTCAGAATGGGGAAGTACAGAGGACAGCTTGGTCCAGCGTGATCAAAGCTGGGGCCTGGTCTGGGGCCACGGACCACACCGGGTACGTTACTCTGTTGCGTATGATCCTGAAGAGTTCAAGTTCGCGCTGAACAACATGGTCGAAGATGCCAAGGTCAAACTGCTCCTCCATTCGTATGCCTGTGATGCCATTGTCGAAGATGGGCGAATTAAAGGCGTGACCTTCCAGAGTAAGTCTGGGCGCTTTGCCATTCTCGCTAAGGTGGTGATCGACGCCAGTGGAGATGGGGACGTCTTCACCTCTGCGGGAGCGGCGTACGAGAGTGAAGAAGTCTTGCCCTGGTTGTGGTTCGCCATGGGTGGTGTGGAGAACGCGCAAGAAGCCATTCAAGCTGGTGGTTGGTTCTTCCACACGATTGGTGAAGGGAGGGTGCTTTTGCCTTGGGGTGCGGCGGAACGGGTTACCCGCAAAATTGACGCAACTAAACCCGAGGATCTCACCTATGCGGAACTCGAATGTCGTAAGCGGGTGATGGAAGTCGTTGATCGCTTACGCAAAGAAACACCTGGTTTCGCTAAGGCGCACCTCTGTCATATCGCTGACCAGCTTGGTATCACTGAAAGCCGCCGGCTAGTTGGCGAGTATATGGTCGGACGCGATGACGTCGACACCCCGTGTGATGATGTCATCGCCATTACCGGCCATTGGACCAAGTACGAAGCGCTGTATTACATTCCGTATCGTTCACTATTGCCAAAAGAGTTTTCTAATCTTCTTGTGGCCGGGCGCTGTATTTCCGTCGATCACCGGGTACACCACGCAACCAAAGAGATCCCGCCATGCATGGCAACCGGTGAGGCTGCGGGAACGGCGGCAGCGCTGGCGGTGCGTTCCGGGATTGACCCGAAGGCACTTAGTGTAGATAAGCTCCAACAGACCTTGCAGGAGCATGGAGCGATTTTGCGAATATGAGTGATGAGTAATGAGTGATGGGTGATGAGTGATAAGGAGAAAAGAGTACAAGTTTCCGTTTTCACCCTCATTACTCATTACTCATTACTCATTACTCATTACTCATTACTCATTACTCATTACTCATTACTCGTTACTGATAGAAGGAGGAATTATGGCCAACGTTGCTGAACTCTGTACAAAAACACTCACCGAAGTTGCCGCACTCATTAAAACCAAAGAAGTCTCACCGGTCGAATTGACCGGAGCCATGCTTGATCGCATCGCGGTATACGAGAGCAAACTCTATAGCTATCTGACGATTACCGCTGAACTTGCCCTGCGACAGGCGAAAGAGGCTGAACAGGAGATCGCCAAAGGCATCTACCGTGGCCCGCTGCACGGTATCCCGATTGCCGTGAAAGATCTCTGTTTTACAAAAGGCATCCGCACCACTTGTTCTTCGAAGATTCTCTCAGACTGGATACCGGACCACAACGCAACTGTGGTTGATAAGTTGCATGCTGCTGGTGCTGTACTGCTCGGAAAACTAGGGATGACCGAGTTTGCACTGGCTGGCTATCACCCGTCGATTCATCCTCCTGTGAATCCATGGAATGCCGATCGTTGGCCGGGAGCATCGTCGAGTGGTTCCGGTGTGGCGACTGCGGCGTCGCTCTGTTTTGGCTCGCTGGGGTCGGATACTGGAGGTTCGATTCGTTTTCCCTCGGCAGCCTGTGGCATTGTCGGTGTGAAACCGACCTATGGAAAAGTGAGTCGCTATGGCGTGTTCCCACTCGGGGAGTCGTTGGATCACATTGGACCCATGACGCGCAGTGTGTCTGATGCGGCGATGATGCTGCGCGCGATCGCGGGTTTTGATCCGAAAGACCCGACCACGCGACGTGTCACCATTCGTGATTATCTCGATATGCTGCACAATGGGGTCAAAGGCATTCGTATCGGAGTAGATACGGAGTACTGCACGAAGGGCGTTGATCCTCAAGTGAGTGTGGCGGTCCTCGCGACAACCAAAGTCCTTCAGGATCTCGGGGCGAATATTCATGAAGTGAAGTTTCCGGTGGACGACGATCCCTTCTGGTTCACCATCTGCGCAGCAGAAACAGCCGCTGCGCACGAACAATTCTACCCGGCGCGTGCTAATGACTACGGCCCAACCTTCCGGTCATTCCTCGAAGAAGGGGTGAAAGTGAAAGGAAGCGAGTATGCACAAGCCCATGTGAAACGGCAAGCCATGTGTCGTACGCTGGATGACATTCTTCAGAAAGTCGACCTCTTACTTTGTCCATCGATGCCGATGCCGCCAATGTCGATCAAAGACTTTCGCCCTGACGCACCGCTCTCGCGCGAGGCGAGTTTGGGGTTGCTTCGGCACACTGCTCCGTTTGATCTCACTGGCAGTCCCACCATTTCGGTGCCCTGCGGTTTCAGTACCGAAGGGCTGCCTATGAGCCTACAACTGATCGGACGACATGACGAAGAAGGATTGGTTATGCAGGCAGGCTACGCGTACGAGCAGGCAACGGAGTGGCATACGCGAAGACCGACGCTCTGATATAAAGAATGCATGGAGACGGACATGGCAGGCAGTGCACTCCAGGACTTGAAAGACCTTCAGGATGTCGTCCACTTTTTGCAGGCACATCCAGAGTGGCTGCCTGACCTTCAACGTGTTCTCTTTACCAAAGACCTACTTGCTCTGCCGGAGCAAGTGACTCGGCTGACAGAGCAAGTAGTGAATGTGACCACAGAAATGCGTGCCTTGGTAGAAGCCCAACGGCAGACGACGATACAGATGACTACCTTCAACGTGACAAAGTGTACGAATCTTCTGTGGTCTGATTCAGGATAGATTCAATATTTGTAACTACTCAGCCGCAGAGCGGCGAATGAAGGTAGGCCGGTCTTTCAAGGCCGGTTAAGCGGGGTTGGTCGTCAAAGTTCTCCAGATTAAAAGTCGCGATGCGTACGGTAGTGGTCATCGTGTTTCCTCCTCAGGCTTCTACGTTTGCAAGAGTAGTGCCGCGCCTCCTCTATGACAAAAGCAAACAACAAAGAATAGGAAGGGGGAGCGTGTCAAATAAAGTTTACGGCTCGCTTTTCTTTTTCTCCGATGCTACACCACCTGGCGTGCAATGATCTGACAGGTAAGGGGACTGTTATGGACAATGGAACCGCTCACCCACGTATGCTCGCAGATTGTAAGGTGCTGGATTTCACCCAGTATCTCGCTGGACCAACAGTGACACGACTCATGGCGGAGATGGGCGCCAACATCATCAAAGTTGAACCTGGACCAGGAGGCGATCCGTCGCGCTTACTGCCTTTTCTCAAAGATGGCCGGAGTGGCTATTTCGTGCAGCAAAATCGCGGCAAGAAAAGCCTATGTATCGACTTCAATAAACCGGAAGGGCTCGACGTCATTCGCGCTTTGGTGAAGACTGTCGATGTCGTCGTAGAGAACTTCGGTCCTGGCGTGATGGAGAAACGTAGCCTCGACTACGCGTCGCTCAAGCAGCTCAATCCCAAAATTATTATGGTGTCGATTTCCGCCTTTGGCCGCAAAAGTCCGTTATCACATAAAGTGGGATACGATCTGATTGCCCAGGCGTTCTCGGGTATTATGCATATGACTGGTGAGGCCGACGGTCCGCCACAATTTGTGGGGTTAGGGATTGCCGATGTTGGCAGCGGGGTGCATGCCTTTGCGGCGTTGGGTTATGCGTTATATTACCGCGAGAAAACCGGAGTAGGGCAGCATATTGATCTGGCAATGGTGGATGCGCTGTATCACATGCATGAGGTGAATGTGCAGGTGCATACCCTGAGCGGCGGTGCGTATGTGCCCAAGCGTGCTGGCTCCCATCATCCACTGGTGTGTCCAGTCGGAACGTTCAAAGGACCACAAGGATGGATTGTGATTCTAGTACTTGACCGCCAATGGGAAAGTTTGTGTCGGGCGATGGGAAAGTTGGAGTTGTTCACAGACCCGCGCTTTGCCACCGGGGCTGATCGTGGTAAAAATCAAGCGGAGCTGATATCGATCATCGAAGCGTGGTTACAGTCGTTTCCGTCGGATGAAGCAGCATTGAAAGTGATGGACGAGTACCGTATCGCCTGCGCTCCCGTGATGTCGATTGTCGACTCGTTGGCGCATCCATATTTCAAAGCCCGCGACATGGTACGAACAGTGCCAGACCCAATTCTCGGCGAGATAACGATTCCCGGCTTTCCGTTCAAATATTCGGAGTTTCCGGAATTGCCAGACATTCAAGCGCCACTGCTAGGTGAACACAACGCTGAGGTGCTCAGTACGTACTTAGGGTACACGGCGGAGCAAGTGGCGGAATTACGCAGCCAAGCAATTCTGTTTGCCGGAGATCGGTAGGCATGTTGTCGCTCGGCTTGCTCCCTGCGCTGCGTTTATGTACTGAAAAGCGGTCTGATAGTCAGTGGAGGGAAAGCCGGGAACGGCCTATGGCCTTATCCCGGCCTACTGCTGACTGATAGTGATCCTTTTTCATTATCTCGAAGGATCTTGCCGCCTTTCTTCTGACACGTTGCTTGTCGTTCTCCCTTCAACCCACGCGTACAGTACCGGAACCAGCACCAGCGTCAGGAACGTGGAGCTGAGGATGCCCCCGATGACTACGGTCGCGAGCGGACGTTGCACTTCTGCGCCTGCGCCCGTGGCAATGGCCATCGGCACGAAGCCAAGGCTGGCGACCAAAGCGGTCATCAAGACCGGACGTAGACGAGTGAGCGAGCCTTCGAAGACCGACTCGCGGATGGATTTGCCCTCTTCGCGAAGCTGGTTGAAGTAGCTGATCATCATCAGGCCGTTGAGAACAGCCACGCCGCTCAACGCGATAAAACCCACCGCTGCCGTAATGCTGAACGGCATCCCGCGCAGCCACAGCGCGAGGACACCGCCGGTGACGGCCAGGGGAATGCCGGAGTAGACCAGCAACGCCTGCCGCAGACTACCGAAGGCGAAAAAGATGAGCACGAAGATGAGCGCTAGCGCCGAGGGGACAACGACCGCAAGGCGGGTGCGGGCTTCTTGCAGATTTTTGAATTGCCCGCCAAACTCGATCAGGTAATTGTCCGGGAGTTGCACCTGTTCCTTGATGCGCCGCTCGGCTGCGCCGACGACCCCTTCCACGTCGCGCACGTTGAGGTTCACCATGAGGGCAGCGCGACGCTGGCCATTATCCCGCCGAATGGGCTCAACTGCCTTGAGTGTCTTGAACTCCACCAATTTCCCCAGTGGAACGAGACCGGTCTGGCCGACGCGCACCGGCAACTTCTGGATTTGCTCGTCGTCAGCGCGCAATTGTTCGGGCATCCGCACCACAATGTCGTGCCTTCGGTTGCCATCGACGATCATGCCGACCTCCTGGCCGGCCAGAGCAACGCTGATGGCTTTATTCGCCTCGGCCGCTTGGAGACTATAACGCCGGAGCACGTCACGGTTGATCTGTATCTGCAGTTGTGGCGTCCGTCCCTCGGTCTCGAATTCGACCTGCGCCACGCCGGGGGTCTGTTCGAGAATGCCCTTGATCTGTTCCGCACGATTTTCCAGCACGTCGTAGTCGTCGCCGAAAATCTTCACTGACAACTCCGCTTTCGTGCCTTCGAGCATTTCGTTGAAGCGCATCTCAATGGGCTGTGCGAAGAGAATGCTGTAGTCCGGATTGATGGTCTTAAGCATGGCCTCAATCTGCTCGCGCAACTCCGCTTTATTCGACGGGCGACCTGGCGTTCTGGGCCATTCGGCAAGTGACTGGTAAAAAATATACACGTCGCTCTCATTCGGCGGCATCGGGTCGGTGGCGATTTCGCTGGTGCCGATGCGGGTGAAGATGCGAGTGACTTCTGGAAATTCCTGCAAGAGCCGGTGCTCGACTTCGATGTCGGTCCTTAGAGATTCCTCAATGCTCATCCCTACGGGCTTGTAGAGCATAGCGGTGATGGAACCCTCGTCCAGCTTCGGCACAAACTCTGCCCCGAGATGCCCAAACAGCCACAAAGAGCCGGCAAATAGCGCGATGGCAGCCGTGACCACGATCCAGCGGAGTCGTAATGCGAGATTGAGTATGCTCTCATAGCCGCCCTTGGCAAAGCGGATAATGATATTGTCGCCTTCCTGAACTTTGCCGCGCAGCACGAACGAGCAGAGCACCGGCATCAGGGTAAGCGAGAGCAACAACGCGCCGGCGAGCGCGAGCATGACGGTGAGCGCCATCGGATGAAACATCTTCCCCTCAATCCCCGTCAGCGCGAGAATGGGGATATAGACAACCGTGATAATGACCACGCCGAAGAACATCGGAGTGCCGACCTGTTTACTCGCGGATAGCACGGTATGAGCGCGTTCCTCGACCGTGAGTGCGCGGCCAAGCTGGTGCTGCCGCTGTCCAAGCTGGCGGACAACGTTCTCGACGATGACGACCGCGCCATCAATGATCAGGCCGAAGTCCACCGCGCCAAGACTCATCAGGTTGCCGGAGATACCGAAGCGCGTCATCCCCGTGAGCGCGAACA
The DNA here is from genome assembly GCA_043772795.1 of Deltaproteobacteria bacterium. GTDB lineage: Bacteria > Desulfobacterota > Binatia > Bin18 > Bin18 > VGTJ01. The sequence continues at coordinate 3,825 of JAYVFX010001124.1, read as the reverse complement.
GGAACGACAGCGGGATCGCCGAAGCGACGATGAGCGCCGCGCGCCAGTTGCCCAACAACCCCAGCAACACGACCACCACGAGCACCGCACCCTCGAACAAGTTGGTCTTCACGGTGTGGACAGTACGGTCAATAAGTTGGGAACGGTCATATTGGATGTGGATTTCCACACCCTCGGGCAGTTTGGTCTGAATCTCGGCAATACGGGTCTTGACCCGTTCGGCTACCTCGCGGCTGTTCTCGCCGGCGAGCATCATCGTCGTCCCAATAACGGTCTCGTGGCCGTTGAGCGTGGCCGCTCCGGTCCGGAATTTAGTTCCGGTCTTTACTTCGGCCACGTCTTTGACGAGGAGCGGCGTGACGCCAGCCCCGAATTTGAGCGGCAGGTTGGCAATGTCCTCCGCGTTGTTCACGCGGCTCACGGCGCGGATGGTGAATTGCTCACTGCCGCGGCTGATGATGCCGCCGCCAGCATTCTCGACGTTCTGCGCGACCAGGTCGGCTAATTCACTGAAGGTCATTCCCACGTCGGTCAGCGCATCGGGTTTGGGCTGCACGACGAATTGCTTTTCGTATCCGCCGCTCCCGTTGATGTCCGCGATGCCCGGCACGGTGCGCAGCAGCGGCTTGATGACGTATTCCTGGATTTCGCTTAACTCGATCAGCTGCTCCAATTCGGTCGGTGGTTTATTCTTGGTGTCAGCACGGTAGTTGACGCTGTAGTAGAAGATTTCCCCAAGGCCTGTGCTGATGGGTGCGAGTTTGGGGAGCGTACCCGCAGGCAACTGTTCCAGCACACCTTGCAGACGCTCGGCCACGAGCTGGCGTGCCCGGTAGATGTCTGTGCCGTCCTTAAATTGGATCGTCACCTGCGAGAGGCCGAATTTCGTCAGCGAGCGCATTTCATCCACGCCGGGCAGGCCAGCGAGCGCAATTTCGATGGGCCGCGTGACGAGTTTTTCCGATTCTTCGGCGGCGAGCGCCGCGACTTCGGTGTTCACCTGCACTTGCGGAGCCGTAATGTCGGGCACGGCATCGATGGGCAAATGCACTGCCGACCAGAGACCGGCAGCGAACAGAATGATAGCGGCCAGCAGGATGAATCCCGGCTGGCGCAAAGAAAATTCGAGAATTCTGTCAATCATGATGTGTTGGCCTCAAAGTTTCGGAGATTTGCCGGAGGCTTCTTTCCTGTTTTACGGGATGGTACGAACCGCGTGGATGTCCAGCCCAGTGAGCAATTCCAGTTGTTGCCCGGCGTCGAGCGCCTCGCGCTTGGTGTCCAGCAGCGCCTCGACCGCGTCCAGGTATTGTCTCTGCAATTCGACGTAGGTGGTGATTGGCACCGCGCCTAACCGATAGTGACGATCGGCCAGCTTCGCGGCTTTGCGAAATTCTGCCACCGCTTCCGGCCGCCACTTCGCCATCTCGGTAAGTTTCGTCTGATACGTCAGGGCTTGCTCGACGACTTGCCGCTCGACGGCTCGTTGGGTGACGTACATTGAGGTCTCTGCCTGCTGCTGCCGGGCCATGGCGGTCTCGATGTTCCCCTCGTTCCGGTTCCACAGGGGGAGCGGCATCGACAGGTCGATACCAACGTATCGTTCATTGCTGCCCGCTCGTTCCTGGGAAAAATACGGCCCGACGGTAAATGAGGGGTAACGGTCCTTCTGCGCCAGCGAGACCTTGAAGCCCTGCTGCTCTAGCTCTACCTGCCGCATCCGCATCTCGAAATTGTTCGCTCGCGCTGCGGCTAGCAAAGTGTCCGTCTCCGGCGCGGCGGTAAACGCGAGTTCCACTGGTGCAACCTGTATGTTCCGTTGCCACGGCTGGCCGCGCAGTTGATTCAGCTCGAGTATCGCTACCTGCTCTGCTACCGACGCCTCACTAGCCTTGCGTAGCATCGTGATCTCGGTCGCTTCGATGATGCGTAATTCCAACTGCGGCGTGATTCCGGTCGGGTCCCGTTGCACCAACACCTCGCGCAACGCATGAAAGCGGTCAGCGACTTCCCGAGCCGCTACGGTCTTCTGCTGGGCGGCGAATAAGCCGAAAGCGACTGCGCGCGTCCGTGCAGCCAGTGCGGTTTTGAACTGCCCGAGGCCCAGCTCGGCCAATTGTATCTGTTGGTTGGCAATAGCCTTCCGTAGCGGGATGCGCCCCGGCCATTCAAATGTCTGTCGTATCGACACCAACCAGGTAACACCTTCAGCGGCCAGCCCATCGCCGGCCACCCGCTTGTCCCCGACCGTGGTGGAGAGTTCTGGATTTTTCCATGTCGCCGCAGTGCGGGCTTCGCCTTTGGCAGCGGTAATCTCGGCACTGTAGAAATTGACTTCCGGATTGTGCCTGAGGACATCCGCAACCAGCGCCTCCAGTGTCATCTGACTCGTTGGAGTGGTTGCTCTGGCGGATGCAGCGCTGGACCTCTCCGTTTCCGCTCCGTCTGCGTGGAAGGTCATGAAACTCATGACCAGCACTGCAACAACAATCGCACGGCATAACTTCAGTAGTACATTGGATTTCATACAGTCATACCAAAAGTGTAAAGCTTCAGAAGAAGCAGGGGTAAAAGATGCAAAGAAGATGAGGGATTGGCGGATGCGGCGTCATTCCCGCGAAAACTGTCCGCACTGCTGGACAAGCCAGCAGTGGCACCCTCTCGTCGCGCAAAAAGGTCGCAGGAACCTAGTATTCAGTCAGATTAATTTTGAGGAGTTCCAGTCCGTCATGCCCGCGCAGGCGGGCATCCAGGAACCTCAAGCAGAAGCCGTGGGTTAAACCGCCTGGATTCCCGCTTTCGCGGGAATGACGTTCCCCTGGCTACTCATCAAAACTTTCCTGACTGAGTACTAGACGAGATGGGGAGGAGAGCGGGGAGAGATTGGGGAAAAGGCAAAGATCTGGATAGGAGGCGCGTGGTCTCTAGTGAGAACCCAAGTGTGGACCGAAAAAGATGAGGAAAGAGCCTGCACTTCTACCGGCAAAGAAACTAGGACCCGCTCAAGCGCAAGTAGCGAGAAGACAAAAGAGCGAGGCAGAAGCGTAGGAAAGCTGATCTGGGAAAGAGGCTGTGGTGAAGCGTCGCCCGGCGTGCCATGGTTCTGGTGGTGCTCACCGTGATCGTGCGCTGAAAGAGGAAGGAAGTCCGTATGAACAACAGGCCTGTGCTGATGTGCCTCCTCTGTCCCGTGCGCATGAGTGTATCTAAGGTGCAGATGGAGTGTCGGAAGAAAAAGGAGAGCAGGAAGGAGAAGGAAAAGCATCCCTGCGCGCCAGGGCAGTATATGAGTTCTCAACACAACATCTTTACTCTACTGCTTCTAGTCATTGGAGAGAAGAGCCTCTATCCTCCCTCTTGAGGACTATTGGCCTCTTCCATCGAGTTCCAGTGATTTCGAATCACGCTGGGAGGTCGGGGCTGTTTCCTGTCCGAGAATAAGACAAAGACTCTTACTGAAAATTCAGAAACACTTCAGGAGAAGGGTCTAGCAACCGACGTTCTCAGGTCAGAGAATGCAGAAACGTTCATGCGTATCCTTGTTGTCGAAGATGAAGCCAAGGTGGCCCGAGCCCTGAAAGAAGGACTTGAAGGGGAGCACTACGACGTTGTGGTGGCAAAGACCGGCGAGGAGGGATTCTTTCGCGCCAACGCAGAGATGTTCGATCTACTCGTGCTTGACCTAATGCTTCCAGGGCGGGATGGGATCGAAGTGCTCACGACATTGCGAAAGCGCGGAACGCAAACACCAGTCCTGATCTTGACGGCAAAGGATGCCATTGAAGATCGTGTGCTTGGGCTTGATAGCGGCGCCGACGATTACCT
>JAYVFX010001123.1:0-6060 GCA_043772795.1 Deltaproteobacteria bacterium | reverse complement strand
TCGCGTAAAGGGTAGTGCAGTATCGCTTCCCACGTGTCAAACTCAATCAGATAGAAGGCACTGCGGAACAGCGTCCATAAGCCCCGCCGCGATTCGCCCCGCTCACAAATCGACAAGAAGAGTCAAAGATTACGAAAGTCAAGCACGCGTGCCGGAAGGGTACGTCTTTGCTGTGTGGTGCCCGCTCGTCCGCAGGACGCGAGCCTTCTATGCCCTTCGTGTTCCTCGCCTCACAACGCCGTCGCCGGCTTCCTTCAGGCTCCACCTCACGGTGACGCCCTTGCCTTGGACTCGTAGTTATCTTCATGTATGCTTGCGCTCATGAAGGTGAACCTCCTCCAGGGGACTTGCCCCCACACACTCACGCCCATGCTGGGCGTACACCTGGCGCTCAAGCGGACGCGCTACCGCGCACCGTTTAGCTCTGCGTTAGGCGACACGTGAGACAGCATTGAGCACATCATTACTCCTTTGGGGCTTTCTTTTTGGCTCGGTCGGGCTAGGCTTCTTCACGTATGGCAAGAAGCAGAAAGCAGTTGTCCCTTTGGTCTGTGGCTTGGTACTCATGGTGTTTCCGTATTTCGTCTCCAACACCATCCTTCTTGTCGCAATCGGAGTAGCGCTCATGGTCTTTCCCTACTTCGTCAGAATCTGATCAATGCAGAGATATCCTATCCTCCGCCCGCCCATCAATGGTCGGGCTACCTTCTGACGCCGGCTCAAGCCAGCTTTCAGCCCCTGGGAAGGGGTGTCGTGGTCTAGCCCGGCGATTGATCGCCGAGGACAAGGGAGTTAAGCAGATCCGCAATTTTTAACCGTGGGGAGTATAGAAGTCGAGATCTTTCAACGTCTGGGAACCGCCGATCTCCAAATCCAGCCAGAAGTCAGGACGCCAGGCATCCTGTACGCGGAGATGGGACAACGTCTCTTGACTCTCCTTGCGTTGTTCAGCATTGCTAATAACCGCGTGACGTTTCCCGCAGGTCGCAAGGTGTTTAGCTATCCCACTCTTTGTGACCTCGGTCTCGCAGTACGAACAGCGGCCTTTTGATTGTTTCCCACGAGGCATGGGGTACTCCTAAGCGGATCGTGTCTTCTATTTTCCCGTAAACTTCGCCTCGCGTTTTTCGAGAAATGCTGTCATACCTTCTACTTTGTCGGATGTCGAAAATGTCAGGGCAAAGGCTTCGTTCTCGAAGCGACTGCCATTATCGAGATCCATGTCGATGCCAGCGTTAATCGCTTCTTTGGCTTGCTGAATGGCGATCGGCGGTTTCGTAGCGAGCTTGCGCGCTAAGGCTTTGGCTTCATTCATCAACTCCGCCAATGGGACAACTTTATTAGCCAGACCGCAGCGTAGCGCTGTCTCTGCATCGATCATGTCTCCGCTATAAATCAGCTCACGCGCGAGCGGCAGGCCGATACGGCGGGCGAGTCGCTGCGTCCCACCAAATCCCGGGATAATCCCAAGATTAATCTCGGGTTGGCCAAATTTTGCTTTGTCAGCGGCTATAATTAAGTCACATGCCAACGCCAGCTCTGTTCCACCACCCAAGGCAAAACCATTCACCGCGGCAATGACCGGAATCGGCAGCGTTTCCAAAGACCGCATCACCGCAAGCCCAGCCGCAGAAAAAGTCTTTCCCTCGGTCGTACTCATCGACACCATTGCCGAAATATCCGCACCAGCCACAAATGCGCGATCTCCCGCACCGGTAATGATCAAACACCGAATAGCGGAGTCTTGCCGCACTGCTTCGACACACGCGCCAAGCTCGCGCACGGTAGCCGGGTTGAGGGCATTGAGGCTCTTGGGACGGTTGACCGTCAAAATCGCGATCGCGCCATCTTTCTCAAACAGAATGTTTTCATAGGCCATATTAATACTCCGGATGCACGTCGAAATGATGGAAGGTTTCCATAAAGCGGATGGTTCGTGTCTTCGAGCGCATCACAACCGAATTCGTCGCCGCCCCACCGCGAAAGAAGCGTACACCTTTCAGATATTCACCAGTGGTTATGCCAGTTGCGGCAAACATGACGTTACCACTGACCATATCTTCGGTCATATACTTCTTGTGAAAGTCATAGATTTCCATGCGGCGGAGTTGGTCGGCTTCTTCCTGATTACGGGGTCGGAACCGACACTGAATCTCTCCACCTAAACAATACAAAGCCGCAGCCGCCATGATCCCCTGCGCTGCGCCTCCTGTTCCCACAAGCATATCGACACCAGAATCTTCACGCGTAGTCGCCAAGGCCGCAGACAGATCGCCATCGCTAATCAGTTTGACGCGCACCCCAGCGTGGCGTAGCTCGGTAATCAGTTGCTCGTGCCGAGGACGATCCAGAACGACCACAGTGAGTGACTCAACTCGCACTCTTTTGGCTTCGGCCAAAGCTCCCAGGTTCTCTTTTACCGACTTGTCGAGGTTAATAACCCCTTTGCCAATCGGCCCAACCGCGATTTTCTCCATATAGACATGCTGGGGACAATGGAGAAATCCGCCATGTTCAGCGATGGCCACAACAGAAATTGTATTAGGACCGCCAGTCGCACAGGAGGTTGCTCCCTCCAACGCATCGAGCGCTACTTCAATCTCTGGTCCCTTTCCTATCCCTACCTTTTCGCCAATATAGAGTATGGGAATGGACTCGATCTCTCCTTCACCGATAACAATGCGCCCATTGAATTCGATATCAGGAAACAGCTTGTGCATCGCTTCAGCGGCAGATTCATCAATCGCAGCTTCATCTCCTCGCCCCATCAACTCCGCAGAAGCTAACGCCGCAGCCTCGGTCACACGCACTACTTCCAAAGCTAAGTTGTGGTCCATATGCTGCGCCCCCCTATTGTTCTTATCTAGGCAAAAAGAGTTTCGCCATGCACAAAGCGTTCGAGAATCCGCCACGCCTCAGAGACAACAACTCCGGTCTCTTTCGCACTCGTTTCGTTATAACTCACTGGCTTCCTCACTCCACGTTTCATATCGTCCGAGGAGAGAATAGCGAATGGCACTGGATCAGAGGAATGGGTTTTGATCGCACATGGCGTTGCGTGGTCAGGCATCACCAGCACCCGCCATTCAGGAAATTCACGTAACCCATCAAGAATCGTCCCAACAACTTTCTGATCAAAATCTTCAAGCGCTTGGACTTTTTTATCCGCCGCACCCATGTGCCCTGCTTCATCAGGGGCTTCGACGTGTAAGAAGAGAAAATCTTTCTTGCGCAATTCGGCAAGACCGTACTCAGCTTTCCCCAAGTAATTGGTGTCAAGAAAACCCGTCGCGCCGGGAACAAGAATCACTTCGAGTCCAGCTAAAACACCAATGCCACGCACAAGGTCAACGGCAGAAATGACGGACCCCTCACAACCAAACCGTTCCTTGATCGTCGGCACGGCAGGACGCCGTCCTTGTCCCCAGAGCCAAATGGAAGACGCAGGCTTGTGACCACTTTGTTGACGTTTCTTGTTTACCGGATGAGAGGCCAAAATATTCCGGGAGCGTACCATCAGATCGAGCAAACGTTCGCTGCCCTCGCCAACTGGGAGGTGACCTGCCGTCGGCTGGTCGGTGATGTCGTGCGGTGGGGTGGTTTGCATCTTCTCTTTACCACCGTGCCACACCATCAGATGGCGATAACTCACTCCTGGATAGAAAGAAATATCCCTTTTGCCTAATTCCGCATTGATCGCCTGAATCAATGCGGCAGCTTCCTCGCTGGTAATATGGCCAGAGGAGAAATCGACCATGGTCTCTTCACTATTAGTGCCGGTTCCGAGTGTGACTAGGTTACAACGGAAGGCAATGTCGGTGGGACTCAGCTCAACGCCCATGCTGGCTGCTTCGATCGGTGAACGTCCAGTATGATACTTGCGGGGATCATAGCCTAACAAGCTCATTGTCCCGACATCACTACCTGCGGGGTACCCATCGGGGATGGTATGTGTCATTCCCAGCACACCGAGTGAAGCAATACGGTCCATATTGGGGGTTCGAGCATATTCGAGTGGAGTTTTGTTTCCCAGCTCAGCGATGGGCCAGTCGGCCATACCATCACCCTGCAGTACGACATACTTCATGTTTGTTCACTCCAGCTTTCAGTCAATACAAGTAACAAGGACTGAGGGCTGAGGACTGAGTAATAGAAGAAGACGCTTTGACCCAGTCCTCAGTCCTCATAGCTCAGTCCTATGCTGCTCCAACGCGCGAAAGATCGCATCTCTCGCTTTACTATAATCTGCAGGCAATTCGATCGGACGGTTCGCATGTCGAGACGCGATTCCCCGCAGCTTGCCCTCGTGGTAGCGGCGCTTGAAGTCAGTAAACTTCAAGCCATGTGCGGTCGAAATCACCACGACTTTTTCATGCGGCTGAATCCACTTCCGTGCTAACAGCTTAAAGAGCACAGCCAAGGCCACGCCAGTATGTGGGCAATTGAAGAGGCCGGTACGATCCGCAAGTCCTGAAGCATCGGCCAGTTCTTCCTCAGTTGCTTGTTCAACGATACTGTCGAAAGCTTGTAACGTGGACACCGCGCGATGGATGCTGACCGGATCGCCAATTTGGATGGCAGAAGCCAGCGTCTTTCGTGCACGGATCGGTTTATACTTCTCAAACTTGGTGAGGAAACTGCGGTAGAGCGGGTTGGCATGTTCAGCTTGCGCACACACCAACCGCGGTAAACGATCAATCATGCCAAGCTCGCGCATGAGCAAGAATCCGCGCCCAATAGCAGAGATGTTCCCAAGATTACCACCAGGAACGATGACGACATCTGGCACTGTCCAATCACACTGTTGCACGATTTCAATCGAGATCGTCTTCTGTCCCTCAAGACGCAGGCTGTTCATGGAATTGGCCAGATAGAGATTCTCTTTCGTACACAGCTCACGGACAATGCGCATGCAACCGTCAAAATCGGTATCCAACGAGAGCGTCAGTGCCCCATTGGCCATCGGCTGGATGAGTTGGGCCGTAGAAACTTTGTTACGTGGCAAGATAACGATGGCGGGAATATCCGCGGCTGCACAGTATGCCGCCAGCGCAGCAGACGTATCGCCAGTCGAAGCACAAGCAACCGCAGGAATCTTCGTTCCTTCAGAGATCATCTGCTTGACCATCGATACCAATACGGTCATGCCAAGGTCTTTGAACGAACCAGTGTGCGAATTCCCGCACTGTTTGACCCACAGGTCTTCAAGACCGATCTGCTTGCCAAGCCGTTCCGCCCAAAAGAGGTTGGTTGCCCCTTCACACATCGAGACCACATTATGATCGTCGACAGACGGGCACACCATTTCTTTCTTGCCCCACACACCGCTGCCGTAGGGATACGCAGTGCGGCAGTAACGATCATCAAAGAGGGTCTTCCATTCCTGCGCAGAGCGCGTCCGCAACGCAGTAAGATCGTGGTGAACATCCAACAGGCTGCCACACTTCGGACAGTAGTAGATGATCTGATTGAGCGGCAACTCGCCACTACAGCCGGCAGTACACGCGAACCACGAACGAAAGCCCAGCGCGGGCTGCATCATATCTGTAGGCTGAGAAAATGCACGATTGGCCATGAGTGAAGATTCCCTACGTATGAACTGTATTCAACCCAAATTCTCTTCAATACGGATTGAGACGGATTTTCCTTGCACAATGGGAAGTTGGTCAACAAGGCTTAACGCGGCCTTCAGGTTCCGTTCGCTAGCAGTGTGCGTCCGCATCACCAAGGGAACAGATTCATCTCCTTCGCCTCGATCTCGTTGGATGACCGCGGCAATACTAATGTTCTGTTCTCCTAAAACACCAGCGATCTTGGCCAGAACTCCAGGCCGATCGACTGCCATAAAACGCAAATAATATTCGCCCTCTAAATCATCAATCGGACGCAGAGGTGTCGAACGGAGGTCTTTCCACGCATATCCCAACGCTGGCACGCGGACACTACGTGCAACAGCGCGGTTGTGCGCTACCTCAATCACATCCGCCAATACCGCTGAGGCAGTCGGCATTCCCCCTGCCCCACGACCAAAATACAACGACGACCCAAGGGCCTCGCCCT
>JAYVFX010001122.1:0-3419 GCA_043772795.1 Deltaproteobacteria bacterium | reverse complement strand
GGTCGTGCAGGAGGGAGCGACACGGATCGAGTTCCGCTGTTCGCCTTATCATCAGAACAGTGCGCTCTATCCCGTGATCGAGCACCTGCAACGGATGCTCGAGTTTCAGACCGGCGATAGCCCGGAAGAGAAACTACGCAAGCTAGAAGTAGGGGCACGGCGCGCTGTACCCCTACAATTGGAGACGATACCGCTCTTAGCCACGTTGTTGTCGTTGCCCCATCCTGACGGTTACCCGCCGTTGAGTCTGACACCGGAGCGGCAGAAGCAGAAGACGCAGGAAGTGCTGGTAGGCTGGCTGATGGCAGAGGCCGAACAGAGGGCAGTCTATAGTGCTTGGGAAGATTTGCACTGGGCTGATCCCTCGACCTTAGAGTTACTCTCTCTCTTTCTGGAGCAAGTGCCGACGGCGCGGATGCTGGCGCTGCTGACCTTTCGCCCGGAGTTTTCCCCGCCCTGGGGCAGCCGTTCGTATCTCAGCCAGCTCACACTCAGTCGCTTAGATCGCACGCAGGTCGGCGAGATGGTGGCGAGGGTGACAGGCAGTAAGACGTTGTCTGCGGAGCTGGTGCAACAGGTCATCGCCAAGACCGATGGCGTGCCGCTCTTTGTCGAGGAGTTGACCAAGATGGTGGCGGAGACGATGAGGGGACAGGTTACAGGGGACAGGTTACAGGAACACAGCATGGTAGGGGCGACGCATGCTGCGCCCCTGCCGGTGTTAGGAATTCCCGATACTTTGCAGGACGCGTTAATGGCGCGACTGGATCGACTGAACACAGCCAAAGAGATCGCACAGATGGGGGCCACTATAGGACGCGAGTTCTCTTATGACTTGATCCGCACGGTTTCCCCGCTCACTGAGGCGAACTTGCAGCAGGCCCTGGCCAAGCTGGTAGAGGCCGAGCTGCTCTATCAACGCGGGCTGCCGCCGCAGGTACGTTACCTCTTCAAGCATGCGCTGGTGCAGGATGCGGCCTACCAATCGCTGCTCAAGAGTACCCGCCAACAATATCACCAACAGATAGGACAGATACTAGAGAGGCAATTCCCCGACACGGTAGCGACCCAACCGGAGCTGGTGGCCCATCACTACACAGAAGCCGGGCTTGGCGAGCAGGCAATGCCGTACTGGCAGCGGGCGGGTGAACGCGCGGTCCAGTTGCCAGCCTATGCCGAGGCGATACGATTCTACCGTTTAGCCCTTGAAGCCCTGGGACGTCAGGAACCGGTGGACGAAGCGCAGCGCTGTACACTCTTGTTGGCATTGGGCGAAGCACAACGGAAAGTGGGCGAACACCTAGCGGCTCAGGAAACACTGCTGCGCGCTGCTGACATTGCCCGCGCACTAGGGAGGACAGAGAACTTCGTTCGTGCGGCGTTGGAGCTAGGAAGACTGACTCATGATGCTGGTCTTCTAACAGCTCCCGCAGTGCCCCTACTTGAGGAAGCACTGCGGGAGCTTGGGGCGGAAGACAGTCTCCTCAGGGCGAAAGCCCTAGGCGGCTTGGCTAGAGTTTTAGGGGTCACCGGCGTGCAGCAACAAGCGTTGACCTACGCCCAGCAAGCAGTGGCGGTGGCCCGACGCCTTGACGACTCGGAGCTGCTTGCCGACAACCTCAATGGGATGGTCTACGCCCTCCAGGGACCAGAACACACGCACCAGCGCCTGGCTTACGCCACCGAAATGCTACAGCTTGCCCAGGCGGCAAACGCTCAAGACCTTCTGATTAACGCTCGCTGGTGGTGCATGTATAGCCTGCTTGAACTGGGGGATATGCCAGCCACCGACGCAGAGTTGAACACGTACGCCCACGTGTCGGAAGAACGGCAGCAACCCTTACACCTCCACATCGCCACTGGGGTTCGGGCTACGCGGGCACTAAGGCAAGGCCGCTTCGCCGACAGCGAGCGTCGAGCTCAAGAGGCTCTCGCCCTTGGACAAAACCTGCAAACGGAAACTGCGGCGGGCATCTTTGGCCTGCAAATGTTTACCCTGCGCCGCGAGCAAGGCCGCCTTAAAGAACTCGAACCCGTCATGCGCTACTTCGTTCAGCAACACACGGTGGCTGGGGCCTGGCGTCCGGGCCTGGCCCTGATCTACAGCGAACTGGGACGCACTGAAGAAGCGCGAGCGGAATTCGAATACTTAGCGCAGCACGATTTCACCGGCTTTCCCGTCGATGCCTTGTGGATGGCGAGCATCACGTACCTGGCTGACGTGTGCACCTTCCTTGGAGACAAAGCACGTGCCGCCACCTTATATCAGCTCCTGTTGCCTTACGCTGGGCGCAACGTTGTCGTTGGCAATGCTGCGGCTTGCTACGGCGCTCTCTCCCGCTACTTGGGAGCATTAGCCACCACGCTGGAACGTTGGGAGGAAGCGGCGCAACACTTTGAGGATGCCTTGGCCATGAATGCTCGTATGGAAGCATGGCCTTGGCTGGCACACACGCAGTACCAGTACGCCACCATGCTCCTAGCGCGTGATCAGTCGGGTGATAGCGAGAAAGCCAAGGAGCTGCTCAAGGCAGCGTTGCTCACAGCCCGTGAACTCGGTATGCGCGCCCTGGAGGAGCGGATTACGACCCAGCCGTGAAAAACGCTGGGAGCGCGGGCGTCCCGCCCGCTGTAGGGGCGACCGAGACGGTCGCGCTCCCAGGATTTAGGATGTAACACGAGGTGAACACGATGAAATCGGCAACTCCCATGCGGAAGAACAAACATCTGATTCTTGACCAGACCAAGCTGAAAAAAGCGCAGAAAGTATTGGGCACAAAGACAGAGACCGAAACGATTGAACGCGCGATTGAGCAAGTGATTAGTGAGACTGAAAAGAACCGCCGCGCGTGGGCCGCCACCGAAAAGCTGCTTAAGAGTGGTATCCAGATCAAGGATGTGTTTGGTCGCGTAGATGGCCAATGAACGCTGGGAAGAAGTGTAACCAGGAGTTTCAACACCCAGTATACATCGGAATGATTATTCCCACCCTCTCCTGTCAAGGAGAGGGTTAGGGTGAGGTTGTTTGACCCCCCGGCGGAAATCAGGACGCCCATTCACTGCTGCATTAACACCTCCGGCCGCAGCTCACTATCCACCTCAATGATCACATCTGCCGGGATGTTCAGCCGTCGCGCCGCCTCGCGGATCGCCTCGGCGTTGGGCGCTTCGTACAAGCAATAGGTCTTCTTCTTGTCCGCACTGAGGAACGAAAATAGCCACTGCACGCCAACATCCATATTGACCTGCGTCACCGCAGTGGCAACGTCGCGATTGATTTCGAGTTGCTCGGCAAAATTCCGTTCGATGATGAAACGAGGCATAACTATCTCCTTTTATGCAACGGCCTCTGCCCGCTGCTCGTTGTGGATGACAACAGTCGGATCGGGGTTTGGCGCAGGCACGGGAAGCCCTTGTTC
>JAYVFX010001121.1:0-4940 GCA_043772795.1 Deltaproteobacteria bacterium | reverse complement strand
AAACAAGGGTTTTGTTCAAAACCGCGATTTTTTAGCCAGCCAAATGACCTAGCTAAAAATAGCTAAGTCGTTGATTCTATCCATCGCAACAAGTCTAATGCGTCAGAATGTGAATTTTACGAATACCGGAATTGAGACAGTTCGACAGGGGAAAATCAATGATGCGATAGTTCCCGCCGAACGGCACCGCTGGTTTCGCCCGATCACGTGTGAGTGGCGTGAGGCGTTCTCCTTGTCCGCCAGCCAAAATCATCGCCGACGTCTGCTTTAGTGCACTGGCCAGACTTTGGAACGTGACGGGTTGGCGCTCTATTCTGCGACCATACGACCCGCGAAGTGAGAAATCCGTAGCGCTATCAAGTTGCAAAAACGTACGAGTGTCCATAATTCCCCCCCGAGATTGAGCCACGTGAAATGTTTATATCCCCCGAGCTTTTTTTATCGGCAACTTGAAAATAAACTTTAATAAAAAAATTTATCGCTACCGCTGTGCTATTTCGTTACACTTGGCTGCCGCAAGTGGCAATCCGAGAGCTACTCTTTGGTCGCATCCTGGAGGGCGCGGCGAGCAATCCGAGTGACAACTGTGGTCACGACAATCGTGGCGACTAACCCAAGGATAAGGATCGCATAATCAGCAGGTCCTTTTTCCCGCGCCGTACCACCAGCTAGCGCCGCAACATCGCCAATGACCTTGCCATAATAGACATAGAGCAGCGTTCCCGGCAGCATTCCCACTGACGCAGCCACATAATCGACAAAACGGACGTTCGTCAGCCCTAATCCGTAGTTCAATAACGTAAAAGGAAAGACTGGTGAGAGGCGCAACAAGAAGACGATCTTTCGTCCTTGTGCTCCCACGGCCCGATCGATCGCGGCAAAACGCGCGTTACCAGCGAGCCGGCGTTCAATCATGCCACGCGCGACATAACGAGACACTAGAAACGCGGCTGAAGACCCCAGCACAGCAGCAAGAAAGACGATCGCCACCCCCTTCGTCAATCCAAAGATCGCACCACCGGCCAGCGTCAACAGTGACCCCGGAATGAACGCCACCGCTGCAACAACATACCCAACGATAAACACCACGGGTCCCCACACCCCGAGCCCCTTAACCCATTCCGCAAAGATGGGAATGTACGCGCCCCCTTGACGCCCGAGTAGGATCAGACCGACCACTGCTGCAGCGAGTAGAACGATGCGTCTTGCGGATAATCCACTCTTTTCCATATTGACCTGTGCCGTTGGCATCTTCGCGACTAGTTCTGACATAATTCTCTTCCTCCTCTCTGTTGTCATTTGTTTTTTTGATGCTAGGCGGGCTCGCTGGTTTCGCCGGAGAGAGATTGGGCAGGGAAGAGTCCGTAGAGACGTAGCATGCTATGTCTCTACAATACGGGTGTCTCCTTATTGCGGGGGTATGATGGAGTGCGAGGTTTTCGTCATTCCCGCGAAAGCATGTCCTGAGCTTGTCGAAGGGCTAGAATCCAAAGAGTAGGTAAGCCTGGCCGTCGATCTACACTTCGTACGCGCTGGTGAGAATTCCGTCTTCGACCCAACGCAGGAGCAAACTTCCAATCAGAGTAGAAGTTTCTTCAGGAGAACTCACTAACGGTTCGAGCGTTGCACAGACGGCGGCAAAAGGCTCCCTAGCTCGGATGCCAGCAAGTGCAGTTTGTTCAACAGTATCAATACTTGCTTGATAGACGGTGAAATCCTGTCGCCACACACGGAGCACTGTGGTCATCGGTTGTAATTTTTCACATTTGGTGAGATCATCCGCTTTCCATACTTGTTGCACCGGCCAGGCACAGGTCAGCGTTTCTAACGCCGGAATGATATGGAAGCGGATCGTCGCCCAGGCGTCAACGGGAATTACTTGCAAGTCTTCCAGTCGCAAGGGTTCAGCATCCGGCGCGTCGAAGACATCAAGGCGTGTCCATTCAAGTTGCGCCAAATCGCCCAGAAACGGGAATGCAGTCTCTGCCGCTGACGTGGTCAAAAACTCGGAGAAGTGCGTGCCAAGATACCGAAGCGAGGGATGGGAAGAGGGAAACTGGCGCAGATACGTGCGACCAAGCGCACGAAAATGCTCCTCACCAACGATCGCAGCGACGCGGGGAAAGTCTTCCAGCAACGCATCCAGGAGGCGCGCACAGTACATTTGCGCATAAATATCGAGCCGCTCATCTGGCCCGAGTTGTCCCTGCGACTGAATGACGGCTACAAGCTGCGGGTCAAACCCCTGCCATTCCGCGTTTTCAGAACGCAGAGGACGCGCAATCGAGTCAAAGAAACGCGCTTGGAGGTCATGCAGACTGAGCATAGGTCGCCCCACACACTTCCTGTTCGATCGTTCGTGCCCTCTCCGCTTCTGCGCACACCTCTTCAAATTCTGGAATTTTATCGTCCCACTCGATCAAGGTCGACACGCGACCGAAGCGACGCACCGCGAACGTATAGAGTTCCCACACCGGAGGAATCACGGGGCCGTCATGGGTATCCAGCAAATACGTGCCGTGGTGACTGTGCCCCGCTAGGTGGATCTGGCAGACTCGATTCACTGGTAGTGCTTGCAGATACGCATACGGGTCAAACCCGTGATTGGTTGCGCTCACATACACATTGTTGACATCAAGGAGAATGCCACAGTCAGCACGGTTTGTGATCTCAGCCAAAAAGTCCCATTCCGTGAGGTGCGAATGCGTATACGTCAGATAGCTCGATACGTTCTCGACCAGGATCTGCCGTCCCAAGCGATCCTGGACTTGTTGGATCCGTTCGGCAACGTGGGCGAGCGCCTCTTCAGTGTATGGCAGCGGCAACAAGTCATGGGCATAATGTCCACCGACACTGCCCCAGCAAAGATGATCAGACACCCAAGCCGGTTGGTAACGTTGCGCCAACGTCTTGAGGTCTTGCAGGTAATCTTCGTTCAGGGGATCGATTGATCCGAGCGAAAGTGAGACGCCGTGGAGGACTACCGGAGCTAACCTGCAAGCTTTTTCGAGTACGGCAAGTGGACGCCCCCCACGCAGCATGAAGTTCTCGGAGATGACCTCAAACCAGTCGACACGCGCGGTTCCCTCCCACACGCGAGGAAAATGCTGGGTCCGTAAACCCACACCATGACCGAGATACGGAACTGTACAACTCATGAGCCAGATACTCCCAAAAGACCGCGGGCCTCGATTCTCACCGAGGCCCGCAACTGCTTCGTTTACTTGTCTTCTTTGACTATCTTACCGCCCTTATCAGCGCACTCTTTAGCGCTGGCTTCTACCCAACCCTGTCCCTTGCACGAATTTTGACCTTTACACCCATGCCCATCTCCTGCGCATGCAGCCGTTCCTTTGCACGAGTTGATTCCCGAGCAGTGGACCTTGTCACCACCAGCTTTGTCGTCAGCCCGGGCGGTTAGGCTTCCACCAGCAATCAAACTTGCGACTGCACTTGCGATCATAATTCCTTTGCCGAATGCATTCATCGTAACTACCTCCTCATTATTTTTTGTTGCCTGACTCAGATCTTATCATCCTCACTAAACTCGATGGGAGTAACCTTGCTTGTAATTACCTTTTTACGGACCGCTTGGGTAGCACTTCCGTTTTCTTTTCTCTCCTTCGCTACCCAATTCTGGCCTATCTTGTCCACATTGCCTAGTACTTTACGTGCAATTAAATGCTGCAATAGGGAAAAGGTTTCATCTCTCCATGAACTGTTCGTTTGCTAGGAAAGTTCCGGCAAGGGGCATGGACGGAAGGCCACGGAAACCTGGTAGTCAGTCACGTTAATTCTGAGGGGTGGAAAAGAGTGGCGTCATTCCCGCGGAGGCGGGAATCCAGGCGGCTCAATCTACGGCTTCTGCTTGAAATTCCTGGATGCCCGCTCCCAGTAGAACTTGGGACAGGCTGCGCGGGCATGACGGACAACTATCTCTCAAAATTAAATTGACTGGGTCCGAGTTCTACTCCCGTGGGAGATGGCCTGTAGGAAAGGATGCGAATCATTACGCAGCTTGGCAGCTGAATCTGCAAGCAATGGCGATCGGCGCGGCGCTCATAGGGTACTCCACGTGCTAGCTATTGGGTCGCAACTGCAGCCAGACTCAACTCAGCCGCATGCGCGGGATCGTCGGTGATGGTCACCAATTTCAAATCTTCTGCACTCACTGTTTGACGATCCCCTTCCAACATCTGCGCTCGCAAGGCTGACCACAGCGGTTGCCAAAAGTCTGTTCCGAACAAGATAATCGGCCGTGGGGCAATTTTTCCCGTCTGGAGTTGACAGAGCACACTACACAGTTCATCAAGTGTCCCGAGACCGCCGGGTAAGGCAAGAATCGCTAACGACCCTTCCGTCAACAACACCTTGTGAGTGAGGCGGTCATTCACAAGGTGCACCCGATCAGCTCCGTAGAGGTTCCGGGCATCATGCCGCCGCATCCCAAAGGCTTGTTGCGGCAAATACGCTGCACCACGGTGCCCTCCGCGTGCCAGGGCCACAGACAATGCCCCCGGACCTCCGGCCCGTGTCGGCACTCCAGCGACGGCCAATACTCGTGCAATCTCTTCGCATGCCACGACCGTGCGATCATCACTCCGTAGACGCGAACCGCCGAGCACAGTCACAGCGGGGGTTAATCGCTCCAGGTACTCCAGGCCTTCTACAATTTCACGGGCGACACGTCGCCCGAGCTGTTCAAGCGGTTCCTCACTGCCAGTCTGCGTATGGTCTGGTGTGAGGAACCGCAGAGTTTCCTCGGGCTCATCGCAGAGTTTCACGAGCGCGAAGGCATCCCGCGGGACGGTCTCGCGTCCTGCCCCCAAGGTACTTTGCTGTAACGCTTCGGCCAGTGGCTCCCAGAAATCGCGGCCAAAGAGTACAAACGGATGATTGAGGCGACCTGCACTCTTCAGTCGCCAGACTTCAAACAGCTC
>JAYVFX010001120.1:0-5107 GCA_043772795.1 Deltaproteobacteria bacterium | reverse complement strand
ACGCACCACGGCTCCCGACGCGGCCAGGATCGTGCCTGTGCTCGTATAGGTCACTGCCTGACCGGGCATACCCTCAACGACCATGGTGGCAAACGCTTGTCCTGGCACCTGGCCTTTCACTTCACCGGTAGAGTCAATCTCTGTCCGTCGTTGTCCGCCGCTAAGCTCGCTGATCCTGACGGTGACTTTGGCAACAACTTCACCCAAAACATTACCGAATGGCATAACATACCTCCTTAAAGAAAATTTTCTCTATACTTGAAAAAGAGATTGCTTCGTCGCCCTTGGCGCCTCGCAATGACATCTCCGTTGCGGTCTTCAGACACACCTTCAACCTAGGACGTGTAGGGTTGGCAGATACAGAATTCCAACCGTGGGACGATATTCTCGCAGCAGTCCTGAGATCTCGATTTCTTTGAACAGCGTCTCTTCGGCAGCTAACACCTCGAACAAGCGATCTTCGCCGTTCACCCACAGCGAATGATACGGCAGAGATTCCGCTCCGGCAGTGACTTCCATCATGACCTGACCGAGCCGATGGTTGAGACGATAGAAGCGAGAGGGTGAGCTACCACGTGCTGTGCTAGCGGTTTGCCCTGCACAGAGCACGTGGCCTCTGAACTGCACCCAGCCTCGGCCTGACCATGATCCCATGCCTCTCCAGGACCCACCATACTCTTGGCCTCCTGCAACGAGGCTGGCCCATAGACACATCGCCACCCCAATGACCACTATTGTCGCACCTCGGGTTCTCCTCATCGTGAGCTCCCTTTCCAAGCCACCGCTCTTGGTAGGTTTGGTTCTCTAGGTCGTAGCTAGAATCACTGCCAGCACTATGAGCGTCGCAATCAGGGCGACGAGGCCTACGAGATCGCCCCAGTCTCTGTCTAAAAACAGATCGACGATCCACCAAAACATACTTCTCTCCTCAATCCCCTGCCGCTGCCACAACACCACGACATTTTGCCTCGCCCAACCACGAAGCGGCCGAGCGACTATCCTGCCCCCTTCTTCAAGGCAGCGACGCAAGGATTTTGCAATATTCCTCTTCCGTAAATGCTCGCGAAGTCTCCGAACGGACAGTGCCTCGCGTTCCACTGGCGAGCGAGACCTTGGCCATGGTCTCGTCATTGGGCGCTTCGACAATCACAACCGCATCGTACTGCCCCATCATCAAGTAGAACCCTTTTATTTCCGCCCCCATCGCTTTGTAGGATTGTTTCACAGCATCGAGTCGGGCAGCGCCCTCCTTGATGTTCTCAAGACCTTTTTGCGTAAACCGGATTAGATGAATATACGTAGGCATGGAACTTCCTCCTTATCCTGGGAGCGCGGGCGTCTCGCCCGCACGGTTACAGAATTCCTATTTCCACTCGCAGACAGCGCCTTTGATCGCCATCGTCGCCGGGTCAATCTCGAACTCAACGCCCCCAAGTATGCTGTTATATGCAGCTAATTGGGGATCATCGGTGTCGTAGCACGCCGCACCACGATACCGCGCCTTGTGGCTCTCACCAGTCCGCATGCCGACGCCGCGCCCGGAAAAGCGCACCACCGCGCCCGAAGCCGCCAGCAGCGTGCCAGTGATGGCATAGGTCACCGGACGGCCAGGAACACCATCAATGACCATCGTCGAGAATAACTGCCCCGGTGCTTGGCCTTTGGCTTCAGCAGTGGAGTCGAGCTCCAGTCGCCTTTGGTCGCCTCCAAGGTCGCTGATTCTGGCGGACGTGACTTTGCCGACAAATTCTCCCAGAACATTCCCCAGTGGCATAACACACCTCCTTATAGTGAAATGGGGTTAAGGACATTCTCGTTGCCCTCTCATGAACATGCGTAACAACTGACTGAACAAAATGTTCATTGTCACTGAACAATTATTGGGAATACCCTATATCTCCGCAGGAAATCCTGAGGAAATCCTAAAATTTTTCTGCTCGGGGACCGATGAGCACCTGTGTCGTTGGTCAGCCTGCGTTGGTGACGACGAACCACTGCCGCCACAAAGCCGCCAATCGTCTGACTTCCTTGACAGCTTGCGTTAGGACGCGATAGGGGGAAGTCCTATGCAATAGGAGGACACTCATGGCAGAAACACTGCTCTTTCACAATGCACGACTGATCGATGGTCTTACGGATCAGCCACGCAGCAACGTCTCTATTGTCGTCACAGGTGATCGCATCACCACGGTTGAGCAAGGACCACTACCGCTGCCTCCTGGCGCTCAGGTCATCGACCTGCAAGGAAAGACAGTTGTCCCCGGCTTGATCGACACGCATGTACACTCAACGTTCGTCGGCAGCCCGAGTTTACCCTTGTTTCTTGCTGCTGGTGTCACCAGCGCTCGTGACGTTGGTGGCAACCTGGAAAAAGTCAAAGGACTGAAAGCGGACCTGAACAGCGGTAAGAAACTTGGACCGCGGCTGTTTATCTGTGGTCCGTTACTGGATGGCTCGGTCAAGAGTTTTGAGTATCCGTCGTTTGCCGAAATGCTCGATAACATTCCATCTCCTGAAGTCGTACCGCAAAAGATCGGGGCATTGCTGAACGCGGGAGTCGATGCGGTGAAGCTCTATTTCACACTCATGCCCGATACTGCACGAGCAATCATCAAGTTCGTCGACAATCGTGTCCCAGTGACAGGCCACCTCGGCTACATGCACTCACTCGATGCAATCAAAGCGGGAATCAACGGCTTAGAGCATGTGTGGATTTCTCCATACAACGAGTTCTGCGCACTCGATATGCAGTTCGGCCTTGGCGCATCGATGATGAGTGGAAAATTCTGGAATCAAACTCTTAAAGGGTGGGAAGAGGCCGATCTGCAAAATCCCCGTGCGCGTGAGTGGTTTGATGCGATGGTGAAACACCAAGTGAACATGGGCACCACACTCGATCTCTTATGGATCGCCAGATGCGGCGAAGAAGGTGTAAAGCGAGACCAAGACCGTTGTTACATTCCTCCTCCGGCGCTCTCCCGGCAGCGCGCGATGGCGTCACATATTGGTGAACGGGCGGACTGGGATATTCATCCCGGCTTCTTCGATCCGTATCAAGGGACAAAAGCGCTGGAGAAGCATCAACAGGTCACGCGGATGTTACATGAAGCCGGAGGACTCGTGGTCGGCGGCACTGACTGCGGGGCTCTTGCTTATCCACCGCCAGGCTTCGCCCTACTCCGCGAAATCGAACTGCTCGCCGACGCGATTGGCACAACGGCGGCAATCAAAGCAGTCACCTCAGTTGCGGCACGGTATCTTCGGCAGCAAGACAACATTGGTTCGATTGTGCCAGGACGGTATGCAGACTTCGTGGTTATCGATGGCGACCCGTTGCGAGATGTTCGCGAGCTGCGTAAGCTCACGACGGTGTATCGCGGTGGCGTCGCATATAATCCGCAAGCGATTCTTGCACAAGTACCAAAGTCAGATTTTGTTCCACTATCTTAATCAGAGGAGGCAACATGAAATTTTTACACACGATGATTCGCGTCAACAACCTTGACGAATCACTCAAGTTCTATTGCGACCAGTTAGGCATGAAACTCTTACGCAAACAGGACTATCCAGGAGGTGAGTTTACGCTTGCGTTCGTTGGCTATGGCGGAGAGAAGGACAATACGGTAATCGAACTGACCCATAACTGGGGAACATCTAGTTATGAGCAAGGCAGCGCGTTCGGTCATCTCGCCTTGGGTGTCGACAACATCTACAAAGTGTGTGACGACCTCAAAACCAAGGGTGTTAAGGTCGTCCGGGAAGCTGGGCCGATGAAACATGGCGGTGCGGTTATCGCGTTTATCGAAGACCCGAATGGTTACAAGATTGAGTTGATTGAACAGAGTGGACCGCGCGGGTAGGAGTGGCATTCGCCAGGGGAAACGGGGAAACGGTAAAGAGAGGAACGGAGGGAGAACGGATTTTTCGTTTTTTTCTTGCCCTTTTCCCCATTTACCCTTTTTTCCATTTACAACCCCTTGTATCCAGACCTCGCTCTTCATACTGAAAAGGAGAACAAGCTATGTCATTAAGGGCAGCTAAAGATTCCATCGATCTCGGCATTTTTGTTAGTGATATAAAGAAAAGCCTGGCCTTTTACCAGGGCATTCTTGGGCTAGAGAAAACTGAAGAACTCGTAACGGGCTTCGGCACGTTGCACCGCTTAAAATTCGGGACCAGTGACATCAAATTGATGGACCCCAAGCAGGTGCCACCTGCTGGAGCCATCGGCTTGGAGAAGCAACTGGGGATTCGTTACATCACGTTTGTGATCAAAGGCTTGACCGATCTGTGTACTGAACTCAAAGGCAAGGGCGTCGAGTTCACGATTCCTGAAACGCAGATTCGCCCAGGCACGCGCATCGCGATGGTGAAAGACCCAGACGGCAATATCCTTGAGTTCGTGGAGCGAGGATAACAATATAGTGTAAGGACGCCTCTAGAATAGATTGAGGTCCAGAAGCTCTCTGGACCTCAGTTTTTGTCGTTCCATAATGAGAGATCTCCCACCCCCCTTCATTTGACTCAGTCCTCACAAATCAGGTAGACTCAGTGAATGCTCACAATTTGGCTCAGATAGCGCAACATGTTACCCTGCAACATGTTGCGCTGTTGCAAAAGATAGAGACCGTAGTCCTGAAACAGCGGAAAAAACTTTTCCTGGAGTCACCTTCGCATTGAGTCGTGCGAGTATAAAAAGACACACGTGGTTCGGAACGGCCCACATAAAGATCCCCCATAGGAGGGGGTCGCTTAGTAATGTGGACGATTCATTAGTGGTGAACTATTGCTGAGTGAGGCGGATCTACCAACCTCTTGCTGACGAACAGCAAGTACGCGCGGCCCACAGCCCCTCACAAATCAAAACTGAGGTCACAAAAAGGAACGAGTCGTAATAAACTAATATCTATCTCTCACCCCTAGCGCACCTAACGAGAAAGAGACCGGCATGCAACTACCGACACTTCGCCCCTCCTGGAGGCGGATGACCACCATCGCCATGGGCTTGGTCGCCCTCACCTCAACCGCGCTGATCGTCCTGTCTTTTGAGGGAACAAACCTTCTGCACCTCCCCAAGAGTCACCCCACCGGGCATGTCCATGACCAT
>JAYVFX010001119.1:0-1891 GCA_043772795.1 Deltaproteobacteria bacterium | reverse complement strand
TATGCGGAGTCGCTACCAACTCCAACCTATGGCACAGGTGGAATTCTCTGGGCGTCGTTAACGCTGGCGTTACTCACCGTTCCAGTCGTTATTGTTTCTACTGAGGAGTCACTGGCGGCAATTCCCCGCGAATGGCGGGAAGGCTCGCTCGCATTAGGTGCAACCAAGTGGGAAACTATCCGTAAAGTGGTATTACCTGGAGCACTTCCGGGTATCCTGACCGGGATGATCCTCGCGATGGCACGGGGAGCCGGAGAAGTAGCCCCGCTGATGATTACCGGCGTGGTGAAGTTGGCACCCACCTTACCGTTAGATAGTTACTGGCCGTTCTTCCATATGGAGCGTAAGTTCATGCACCTTGGATTTCACATCTATGATGTCGGATTTCAGTCGCCCAACGTTGAAGCCGCCAAACCGATGGTATTCATGACGACGCTGCTGTTGATTGCTATCATTGTCGCGCTCAATCTGACCGCCATCATTGTACGCAACCGTCTCCGGAGTCGTATGCGCTTCGGGACGTTCTAGAAATGATCAAC
Organism: Deltaproteobacteria bacterium; assembly: GCA_043772795.1. GTDB lineage: Bacteria > Desulfobacterota > Binatia > Bin18 > Bin18 > VGTJ01. The sequence goes on along the minus strand of JAYVFX010001119.1, from coordinate 1,352 downwards.
TCTATGGAGAGAGAACAACCTTCACCAACCCACACCGCTTCGGTTTCCCTTCCTCGTTCGAGCGGGAACGGCAATGCCAGGGTCGGAGGACAGGAACAAGACGTGGAGATTCAAATCCGCGACGCGTGTCTGTTCTACGGCAAAAAGCAAGCGTTGTATAACATCGACATGGATATTGGTCGTCATGAAGTGACGGCATTCATTGGTCCCTCGGGCTGTGGCAAATCCACCCTCCTCCGTTGTCTCAATCGACTGAACGACCTGGTCGATGGCGTCAAAGTCACTGGGAGTATCAAACTGACTGGACAAGAGACCCTTGACCCTACACTTGATGTGACTGACCTCCGCAAGCGAGTAGGAATGGTCTTTCAAAAACCGAATCCGTTTCCCAAAACGATCTACGAGAACGTTGCTTATGGTCCACGTATTCTCGGTATCAGAAATAAAGCGCGGTTAGACGAAATCGTCGAACGGAGCCTGCGCAGCGCGGCGTTATGGGAGGAAGCGAAGGACCGCCTCCACGACAATGCCTTGGGTTTGTCTGGTGGCCAACATCAACGTCTCTGTATCGCTCGTACCATTGCGGTTGAACCGCAAGTCGTACTCATGGACGAGCCCTGCTCAGCGCTTGATCCCATTGCAACTACCAAGATTGAAGAGCTGATCCACGAGCTGAAACAGAACTACACGATTGTCATCGTCACCCATAATATGCAACAAGCAGCACGAGTGTCAGATTACACGGCTTTTATGTACCTCGGGCGGTTGATAGAGTTTGGCAGGACGGACAAGCTATTCACCACCCCGGAGAAACAAGAGACGGAAGATTATATTACCGGCCGATTCGGTTGATCATTGGGGGACTAGAACATGCCACCACTACATACAGACCGTCAGTACGAAGAAGAACTGCAACAACTCCGGGCGAAAATCCTGGAAATGGGCGGGCTCGTGGAAAAGCAGATTAGAGATGCCATGACCGCGCTGATCGGGCGGAATTCGCCTCAAGCACAAGAGGTGATTTCTCGGGATCACACGGTCAACTACCTCGACGTGGCGACCGATGAAAGCTGTACCCGCCTTCTCGCACTCCATCAACCGGCGGGACGAGATCTCCGGCTCATCATGACCAGCCTCAAAATCACCACTGATCTCGAGCGTATCGGCGACATCGCCCAGAACATCTGTGAGCGCGCCTTGGAACTCAACCAAGAGGTGCCACTCACGTTCTCGTCCGATCTTCCGCGGATGTCGGAATGGGCGCAGGCTATGCTGCGAGATAGCCTTGATGCGTTCGTCCGTGAAGATACAGAGTTGGCGTTACAAGTCTGTCAGCGTGATGATTTTATCGA
>JAYVFX010001118.1:0-6162 GCA_043772795.1 Deltaproteobacteria bacterium | reverse complement strand
TGCTCACCAGAGCCTATGGCAATCCTAAACTCGTGGCCTTCCTCGTCCAGATGGCAAGAGACCCTGACCTATTGCAGCGAGTTCTTGCCGAGGTCCGCCATCATGAGGAGGAAAAACAGCGACAACTTGTGAGCCGGCAGTCCGATCAACAGCAGAATTTGCCCGTGAAACAGGAGGAACAATCATGAGTTCAACAGATACGATAGAATGCAGCCAGACCGCAACCGATTTTGATCTGAGAGAAGCAGCGCCAGTCGCACTGGCGATTAAAACGTATCATCTAGACCGAGATGAGGAACGGAAGGAAGAACACTGGGCGATGATTGGCGCCTTCGCCGAAGCCCTGGACCAACACACACTTGTAATCCCAGAGGGGTCGGATGATCTGGAAACCGCGATTGGGAAGCGCACCGCTGATATAGACAAAGACCTCTCTAGCGGTGTGAACGAAATCCTCCACCATGCGAGATTTCAGTCACTAGAGGCACGGTGGCGTGGGCTTCGCTATCTGGTCCGGAACACGGCGACGAGCGTTGGCTTACAGTTGAAGGTGCTAGACGTTTCCAAAGCCGAGCTTCGTAAAGATGCGGTCGGCAAAAAAATCACCCGCAGCGCATTGTACAAGAAGGTCTATTCAGAGGAGTACGGTATTCTTGGTGGTGAACCCTTTAGCGCCATACTGGGCGATTTTGAGTTTGGTCGTCAGCCAGAGGATATCGAACTGCTCTCCTGTATCTCACATCTCGGCGCAGCTGCGCATGCCCCGTTTCTTGCTGCGCCAAGCCCGGACTTGATGAACATGGATAGCTGGACCGATCTGGAGAACCAAATCAGCTTACCAAAGCTGTTTGATGAGCCCGGCTACGCCAAGTGGCGGGCGTTCCGTGAAAGCGATGATGCCCGCTATGTTGCACTCGCACTGCCCCGTATGCTTCTGCGTTTGCCCTACGGGCAAGACGCCACTCGCGTCGAAGGCTTCGGATTTGAAGAGGCTCTCGCTGGTCGCCACGATCGATATCTGTGGGGAAACGCCGCGTACGCCCTCGCCGCCCGGATCACTGACGCCTTTGCCCTGCACAAATGGTGTGCCGCCATTCGTGGGGTCCAAGGCGGTGGTTTGGTCGAAGATCTTCCACTCCACACCTTCATCACCGGTGCTGGGGATATGGCGATCAAGTGTCCGATCGAGATCTCTTTGACGGGAGCGCAAGAGTCGGAGTTGTCTGAGTTGGGATTCATTCCCCTTGTACACTATAAAAAGACCGACCAGGCTGCGTTCATGGAAACCCGCTCGTGTCATAAACCACAGATCTATGACACCGCCGAGGCCAATGCCAACGCGAGCCTGTCTACGCAGTTGCAGTATATTCTCGCCGTCTCTCGCTTTGCCCACTACTTGAAAGTTATCACCAGGGACACTATCGGTGCCTTCAAATCGCGTGCAGAGATGGAAGACATGCTGAATCGCTGGATCGACCAATACGTCCTGCACGCCGACTATGGCAATCAGGAAATGAAGGCCCGCCATCCATTACGGGAAGCACGGGTGGAAGTCATCGAGCTGCCGGATCGTCCGGGCGTGTATCACGCGGTGTGCTACTTACGGCCACATTTCCAACTGAATGGGCTAAGCATCGCCATGCGTCTCGTTGCCCAATTACCGCCGCGGTTAAACGCACAGTAAGTCGACGCACACCTCCCTCACAGGAGGACAGTCCCACAGGTAGTTTTGTTTACATCAAATGAAGAAAGGAACAAGGAACTATGGACAAGCATACGGATATGTATGTGGAATTGAAGCGAGCCGGTGGTGCTGTACCCGGAGAGAGCACGGATAAGGAAAACCCTGGGTGGATCGCTATTCACAGTTTCGACATTGGTATGACACAACCCGTGACAATGGGAAGTAATCAGGAGAATATGACCACTGGGCGCGTATCAATCTCCCATCTATCAGTGACTAAAACTGTCGACAAATCAAGCCCTGAGCTCGCACTCGCTTGCTGTAATGGTGAAACTTTCAAATCACTGACACTCCGGATCCACGAAGCTGCGGGCAAACGCCATAAGTACTGGGAGTATTTTCTTGAGAACGTCGTCGTCGCTGGGTATGACCCAAGCTGCAATGGTGGATCGGCACGCTTTTCCGAAGTTGTCACGTTTGCCTTTGGTAAGATCAAATGGACATACAGCGTCCTCGGTAACGACGGTAAGCCTGGCACAACCGTCGAGCACGGATGGGACTTAGAACAGAATACACAGACGTGCTGAGTGTAGACGACCGAGATTGTGGGGTAGTTCCAACGTTGGCCCCACATACGCCCTCATTGGTAGAGAGCGCGGGGTTTTGTTTTTATCTGAAGGGCTCTCCCGCACGTAAATCAAAAGAAGGGAACCGTATGAGTCGTATTGACGGCCACTGTGCAATTACAGTCGAAGCAATCCGCCAGTTGAAGCGTAGTCAGCTGAGAGCCTTGGTTATCAATGGCGACAGTCACGTGGGAGTTGTTAGATTTGCAGTTCTTAGAGATATCTTTGACATTATGCTTCTCGGGCATTGGCTAGATTATGGCCAACAACATCATTTTATGCGTCGCTTTGACGGTCAGAGTCAATATGATGCATATAGAGAAGGACTGTCGTGGATCTACGGCAATTATCGAACAACAGTGAACCGTCTCCGCGCTTTGCTTACCGCGAGGGGTCTATCGTACCAAGGAACAGACATCCTGGCTTCCGCAGCAGCTGGAGGAGTTTTCCACACTCTTTACAAACCGGTAGCGAATATACTTGATGAGGCGGTTCAGTCTTCATTCTATAACGCAAGTAGTATGGCCTCGCCCACCTGGCTCGTCCCATTCGGGAATGCAATTCACACGATCCAAGATTCTTTTGCCAGCGGTCACGTCACTCGCACCGAACCGCTCCCTGGAGAGGTTATACATGTCCACGTATACGACGAACAAAATCAAACTACCCATGACAACCGAGACAAAGAATGGAGACATCTCACAACCCAGCAGTTTTCAGAATCAGGTAAACAGGCAGTCGCTGCAACGAAACACTTCATTGAACTGGTGCTTACAAGTGTACTGCTTCGCCCTCAGAGCTATAGTATTGAGCATGGTTGGACTGAGTACTGTGCAAAGTGGTTGAAAGCTAACGACAAGTTACCGGTGACGCGAGAACGGGTGATCCCACTTTCCCAGCGACGTCCTCTAGGCATTCCAGTAAAATCTGTGCAGCGAGCAGCAACGGGGGCGGCAGTTGGCGGTCTCCGACGGTAAGAAAGGGCCGAGATCAATAATCTTGTAGGATTTCCTTCTCAAAATTCACAGATGGTGATCCATCGGCATCGCGCTTGTCTGACGGCATTACCGAGTACGACCGCGTGGTACTCAGAATGCCAAGCATGGTTCCATAGGCTGGGTTCGAGGGCTTGAGGTTCTTTGTATACCGTTCAGGGTGAAGCTGTACTTCCGCTAACTTTTCTTTGAGAGCGATGCGAAGGCCGGCTTTATCCTTGTCAGTAAACGTCTTCCACAGTTTTTCCTCTACGACAAAAGACAGCACCGTTTTTTCGATGGTCTCTTTCCCACGGAATCGGAACGTGACTTCGAACTTACAGTGCTTGGTCTGCTGACAATGCTCAATCTTCTCATTGCTATGCGTCTGTTGAGCAAAAGTCACCGGCACAAAAAGCCCAAGCACCTGGATAGCAATTGCGACAAGCATCATGCGTGCTGGAAACATACTGCACCTCCAGCGGTCGACCGTACCACAGCGCGGCAAGAAAATCTCAGCCGTTCCCCTCCTCTCTTAATACATTGACAGTGAGGAGGGATATTGGATGAACACCATGACGAAGGATAGCAATCGACAGGAAGCACCGGATCAGACCGTAAAGCGCCGCGTTCTCAACACCACACTGCTGGATCTGCTGTGGGCAGTGAGCGATGTGGAACGCGATGACAAGATCGTAGCAGCGACGGTTGCGGATCTGGTGAACAGCGGCCGGGCACGGCTGACAGGCACCTTCAAGGGCGCACGTCTCATCATCACATAACGGCAGAGGCCAACTCGCTAGGTGCATCATGACGTTCACTCAACGTAATCGCTTGCTTTCTCTCGATACTCCGCTTGGACCGGATGTTCTGCTGCTACGCGCATTCACCGGCCATGAAGCACTTTCTCAGCTCTTTCTTTTTCAACTTGATCTAGTGTCGGAGAACCTGGATATCGACCTCAATGCACTGCTCGGTCAGCAAGTGACGGTGGGGATAACTCTCACTGATGGTCGAACCCGCCGTTTCTTTAATGGTATCGTGAGTCGCATTCGTCAACTTCCCTCCGAAGGGCGCCTGGCCTGTTATCAGGCTGACGTAGTCCCTTCGTTGTGGCTGCTGTCGCGCACAACGGATTGTCGCATCTTTCAGAATAAGAGCACCCCCGAAATCGTCCAGACCATATGTCGTAACGCTGGTTTCACAGATCTCGAACTCCGACTCCAACGGACTTACGAACCCCGAGAGTATTGCGTGCAATATCAGGAGACGACGCTGAATTTCCTTCAGCGTCTATTGGAGGACGAAGGTATCTTTTTCTTTTTCCGTCATGAACAAGGTAAGCATACACTCGTTCTGGCTGATTCTCCTGATGCTCATCAAGTGTTTCCGCATCAGTCCACAGTGCACTACGTCGCTGCGTCAGGTCAGGGCGTACCTCGTGATGAGGACGTGGTTTTTTCATGGCAACAGGAGCATGAAATCCGTCCTCACAGTTGCACACTCACAGGATTTAACTTCAAAACTCCCGACCGCATCATTAAGGGAAACGCTACTGCCCCACCACCGCACCGCAGCATCTCACCATCTGAGTGGTATGAGTACTGTGGTGATGTAGTCAGTCGCCCGCAGATCGAACGCCTCACCCGCATTCGCGCGGAAGAACATGCTGTTCAACAACGCATCGTCAGCGGGGCAAGCAACGTCCGCACGTTGAGCGCAGGGTATCGCTTTCAACTCTGCGCGCACGAGCGACGTGATCAGAACGCTGAGTATGTTGTCACCGCGATCACGTACACCGCGCACGAAGGCGGACTGTACGCCGGAGCAGGCAACCAACCCGCAACCTACTCGAACACCTTCACCTGTATGCCAAAGCAGACACCATTCCGTCCAGAGCGGACGACCGCAAAGCTGCTCATCCACGGGAGCCAAACCGCGATTGTGGTCGGGCCTGCTGGAGAGAATATCTACACGGACCAATATGGCCGCGTAAAGGTCCAGTTTCATTGGGACCGTGATGGTCGTCACGACCAAAACAGTTCGTGTTGGGTGCGAGTCTCTCACCCCTGGGCAGGCAAAGGTTGGGGCGCAATCTTTCTTCCACGCATTGGCCAAGAAGTTCTCGTCGATTTTCTCGAAGGCGACCCCGACCGACCAGTGATTACCGGTCGTTTGTATAATGGCGAACAGACACCACCGTACGCCCTTCCCGCACACCGAACCCAGAGCGGCATTAAAAGTCGATCGAGCAACGGCGGCGGGCCGGACAACTTCAACGAAATCCGCTTCGAGGATAAAAAGGGCCAAGAAGAACTCTATGTTCATGCTGAACGTCAGCTCTCTGTCATGGTTGAACAAGACGAACGTCGGAATGTCGGAGCGAATCGCGCTGTGACCGTCACAAAAGATGACTCCACGTCTGTTGGGAACAATCATGTGGTCACCATCGGTGGAGGCCAGACGACGACAGTTGCCCAGGCACGCACCGTCACAGTTCTTCAGACGGATACACTCACCGTGGCAACGACGATCAGCGTCACTGCAGGCGGGGCTATCAGCATCATTGCGGGTGGTCCAGTTAGCATCACGTCGGCCGCACCAATCGTGATGACCACGCCAGTTCTCAAAGTTGCAGGGCTAATACAGTGCACTTCTCTCGTGATGACTCCGGGATAGGTAGGAGAGGCCTTCCGATGAGCGGCATAGGAACAGACGACATCTGGCATCAGCATATCCTTGAAATCTCACCACCAGAGAGTATCAGGCAAGAAAATTCTCGCTCAGAGCCTCCTTCATCAGCAAGGAGGAAGAAAGTATGAAGACACGTTACTCTATTGCTATTGTTCTAGTGGGATTGATCGTCTGTAGTGGAGGG
>JAYVFX010001117.1:0-7282 GCA_043772795.1 Deltaproteobacteria bacterium | reverse complement strand
GCGTTTGGTGTGTTGCGCGATGAGCGCGAGGCACATGTAGGGATCGCCCGCCATCATTTGCGTGTCGCTCACCCATACATGCGTGAAGCCGCTGTCCTCGGCGAGCTTTGCATCTTGTGCACAACTGTTTGGTTTGGCAAATATACACACGCCAAAGTCCATATGCTCTCCTCCTTTGCGTATTGGTTCGCCCCTAACGGCTTGCAACTGGGAAGTCAATCAGGTAAGCAGCGCTCTGTTCTCTATGAAAGTGACGCGGGCAATACAAATGGTGAAATACTCACGCAGTGGAGATTGGGACTCACAACTGATTGAGGAGATCGAAACTCGCGCCTATCGTGCTGAGTTGGTCGCTCCGCCGGACTTTTGTGGCGCTACCGGGATTTATTTGTACGATGACATGAGAAGGAGTTGTTTATATGAATGAGAATCCCGATCTTACTGTGACCCCGGTAGCTGTTCCGCCTCCATCGCAGAGCGATATCCGGTTGTTTCGGGCCGGAGTGATGGCTGGAGTCCTTGCGTTCATTGCCTTTCTGGGAGCAGTGAAAGATATTGGCGCCGTCCTGAGCCCAGGGGAGCGGGGCGATCTGACGTGGGGGTTTCTCTCGGTTCGTTACACGAGCCTGAGTCGCGTATGGTTCGGCTATCGGTTTGTCGGTGAAGGAGCCTGGAAGGCTGCGTTTCCGCACTTGATTCTCTATGCGGCGGCGATGGTCGGTTTGAGCGGTATGCGTAAATGGGGATGGTACCTGGCATTTGCGTACCTGTTGTACGTTCCAGTTTCAGAGTGGACGTACATGCTGTTCTATCCGCTTGGCTATTTAACAGGTCAGGCCTATCCAGACCCGATTCGCCAGAGTGAATGGATTTTTCTCGCGATTAGCTTTCCACTCGAACTCCTGGCCGCAGGGCTGTTATGGTGGTATCGCGATGTGTTCGTGCGCTGAAAGGAGAGGATGAGTGCCTGACTATCAAGACAAGTTTGTAACGATCAACGGTTTGCGATTGCATTATCTTGATTGGGGAAGCGAGGGGAAACCGCCGCTCGTCCTCCTTCACGGTGGTTCAGCATATGCCCATTGGTGGGATTTTGTTGCGCCGACGTTAGCGAAAGACTTTCATGTGTTTGCACCGGATCAACGTGGGCATGGTGATAGCGATCATACCCAGCCACCGGCTTATAGCACACATCACTATGTGAGTGATCTGCGTGAGTTCATGCTTGCCCTTGGCTTACAAAAGCCGGTGCTGTTAGGCCATTCTATGGGTGGGCACAACTCGGTGATCTACGCGACACAATATGCACAAGACTTGAGCGCCTTAATTCTTGTCGATACCGACGCGGCGTACCCTGAGGCTGCGGTAGAGTTCTTACGCAAACTCGGAGAGAAACCGGCGAAAGAGTTTGATTCCTTTGTGACAGCGGTGAGTCGTTTCCGCGTATTACCAGCTGAGTCGTTGATGTCGGCAGAAAGGCTGCACTATATTGCCTCCTTCGCGTTCAAAGAGCGGCCAGATGGCAAATGGGTATCCAAGCTGGATCGCCGCACGCTTTTCCGCGAGCCGGTCGATGGACTGCCGTTGCTTGGACAGATTACCTGCCCGACGTTGATTGTCCGTGCCGAACACACGCCACTATTATCAGATCGTAAGATCGAACGACTTGTGAACGGCTTACCTAACGGTCGCTGGACTGAGGTGAAGAATTCCTATCATCATGTGATGTTAGATAACCCAGAAGGGTTGGTGAAGGTCGTACACGAGTTCTTGAACAGCCGCGACGAAAGCAGAGCAGGCTAAAGGTCGTGACCGTCGTGCCGAGACTAGAGCTGAGCAGCAACAAGTGCACTCTTGCTGTCACTCCGTGCCCGTAACCAACCAAATCTTCTTTCTTTTCGTGTCCCGTCCCTCGCTCTGCCGCGCCGTTCGCGCATTCCAGGAAAGGATAGCCTCGTAGTGATCCTTTCCTGGGACAGAGTGATACCGTAGGTCCCATGAAGCCCTCAGTGTTCCTGACTCCGTGATCGCTGGTGTCAAAGGCAAAGAACGACCGGTTGATGTTGTTGAAGTGTTGAGAGTTTCCGACGTTACTTCTGCCCTACGATAGCGAGTGCGAGAAAAAGCAATCCCCCTGCAGGAAGATACGGAATATATCTCGGAGTTGCCTTTGGACAAATGAGTAGGATACAAAATAAGGGGGGAATCAATCTGTGAGCGAGGAAGGGCAGAGTTCTTTGTACTGTCCCTATACTGCTCTTAAGTTATGGGCTTGCTGACCGATTGACCGAGGACAGGGATTATATGGTGGGATATGAGGTGAACATGCCCGGACGAAAGCGATTCATTCTGGAGTTACCTTTCTGTACTGAATATTGCTGCCAAAAATTACTTGTAGCGATGACGCTCGTACTCCTCAACTTCGGAGCGGCGTCGGCACAGGGAAAGATTTATACCTGGACTGATCAGAACGGGGTCGTGCATTTCTCCGATTCGGTAGTCTCGCCAAAAGATTTTGGCAAAGCGAAAACGGTAGCGACGGCCCTCCCGCACCGCGGACAGAAAGGAAACGGAGGAAATGACGAAATTCCCCTGGTTACTTTCAATGATCGGCCCTCGCAAAAATTTGTCCGCGCCCAACTTGAAGGCGACAGTGGTGCGCGGGACGTATTAATGCTGGTTGATACTGGTGCGCAGATTTCCCTTGTTGACCAACAAACAGCGCGAGAGCTGAATTTGGAACAGATAGAAGAGGCGACTCTCCGCGGGGTAAACGGTGTCACTAAAAGTTGGATTGGCCGATTGCCTGCTCTTCGTGTCGGCGAAGAAGAGATCAAAAATCTTCGCGTTCTGGTTGGTCCGCAACCTGGACTCGTGCTTCTTGGCATGGATGTGCTGGATCGCCTCAAATTATCGGTCGGACCACAGAGTTTGCACCGCCGGTAAGAAGAAAATGGAGAATTAAAAATTGAAAATGAAAAATGAAGAAAGGAAAGCCAAGAAGAAATAAGTACACCAAGACTCCAGCATTTTCCATTCTCCATTCTCCATTTTCCATTCTCCATTCTCCATTCTCCATTCTCCATTCTCCATTCTCCGTGTTCTGCCTGGTCTTGCCAGAGCGCTCGATTTGCCGCTAATATGCCGCGCATCCCACCTATGCCGGGATGGCGGAACTGGCGACGCAGTGGACTCAAAATCCGTCTACGAGTGATGTCACTAAAAGATATGAAGAGATAAAATGAGCGATATAATAAGGGGTTTTCATCCCTTTCCTATTGCTTCTCACTCTCCATATCCTTCCTTGCGTTGGCCATTTCAGTTATGACAGGACCAGCATGCATGAAGCGCATGCCCAGAACATTGGTGTCTTTGATCAACGCCGACATGATGACACATTGACCGTCGGGACCTGTCGTCGTCTCAGTATCGATGAGGATAATGCGTCCTTCCTTTGTGGTGCCGGTGATGAGCGCCGTCCTGTTGAATCTCCCGTACGCTCCCTACGAGCATTGTCACGGCGGCATGATGGCGGCTCCACATGTGTCCAACAACAGCGGAGGTATCGGTGCTGCTGTGCGTCAGTGCGGAGGTTTTTTCTAGACAAGTTGGTGACGGTCTTGTAGGGTACGGTCGTGACTATGACGACCGAAACAGTTCATGGAGCTGTGGCAAGAGGGCAAGACGCCCACACTTGACGACGACAGCGGAGCATAAAGTATGGCTACTTTCGCAAACAAGATCGCAGTCGTGACTGGCGCGAGCCGTGGCCTTGGCCACGCCATTGCCCTCGAACTGGCGGATGCTGGAGCTCGGGTGATCTGTATGGCCACGCGGGCGGAGAACGCGAAGGAGGTCGTCGCCGAGATCAAAAGCAAGGGTGGCGACGCGCTGGCTATTGGCTGCCGTGTAGAGAATAGCGTTGAAGTCACTGCCGCATTCGCGCACGTGCAGGCAACCGTCGGCCCGGTTGCTCTTCTCGTCAACAATGCTGGGGTGACGCATCCCGAGTTCACCCTCGACATGACCGAGGAAAACTGGGACCTCCACATGAACGTGAATGCCAAAGGTATCTTTCTGTGTTCGCAGGCGGCAGCCCGGCAAATGAAAGCGCATGGCGGTGGCTGTATCGTCAACATCGGGTCGATCTTGGGACGCAATGCGTTTCCTGCGACGCTCGGCTATTGTGCGTCGAAGGCGGCGGTTGACCACATGACGCGAGTCATGGCAATCGAATGGGCACGGTACGGCATCCGCGTTAATTGTGTTGCGCCAGGATACATCCGCACCGAATTGATCGATCGTCTTGCCGCCGAAGGGAAGCTGACGCTGAAAGATTTGGAGAAACGCACCCCGCAACGCCGGTTAGGCTCTGGCGCCGATATCGCTAAAGCGGTGCGCTATGTCGCGAGCGATGACGCGGGATTTATGACTGGGGAAGTGCTGGTTATCGATGGTGGGTGGACCGCCTTTGGCTATTATTGAGCAGCATACGTGGAGGACGGCATCATGAAACTGGGCATTACGATATTCGCGACAGACTATGCCATGCGGCCCGACGACCTGGCTAAGGCTTGTGAAGACAGGGGCTTTGAGTCCGTCTGGTTCCCGGAGCATACCCATATCCCAACGAGCCTGCGTACACCCCCACCCATTGGGACGAAGGTGCCCCGCTATCTGTATCATTTGCATGATCTCTTTGTGACACTGACCGCGGCTGCCGTCGTGACGAAGACGATCAAGATCGGGAGCGGGATTTGTCTGGTGGTCGAGCACGATCCTATCCTCCTCGCCAAAGAAGTAGCCTCGGTAGATCAGCTCTCGAACGGCCGCCTGCTGTTCGGCATTGGCGCCGGGTGGAACGCCGAGGAAATGGAGAATCATGGGACGCCGTTTCAACGGCGCTGGCAGGTGTTACGTGAACGTATTGAGGCGATGAAACGGATTTGGGCAGAAGAGGCCGCCGAATATCATGGAGAGTTTGTCAACTTCGATCCAATTTGGTCGTATCCCAAACCCTGGCAGAAGCCACACCCACCCATCATTCTGGGCACGTTGTCAACGAAGAGCCTTCATCGCGTAGTGCGGTACTGTGATGGGTGGATTCCGACAGGGGTGAAGATCGACGATCTGTCCGTGGCGATTACGAGTCTCCACAGCCTTGCTCTCCAAGCGGGGCGTCAACCAGGAGACGTGCCAGTTTCGATCTTCGGTGCCGCACCTGAGGAGGCGGTCCTTCATCGCTACCAAGAACTGGGCGTCGAGCGAGCGGTCTTTACGGTTCCCTCACAGGAGCGAGAGCATGTGCTCCCGCTTCTTGACGCGTACGCGGGGCTGGTCCAGAGATTTGCGTGAGTGGAGCAGACGCTTGGCAGGGTGGAGGATTTTTAAGAAAGCGATCTTTGATCCCCCTTGCCCCGGCCCTTTCCCGAATGAGAGGGGAAATTTGTATACGAACGCACACCGTCATCGCACGGAGACTGGCGCAATTGCCTTCAGCCGGGGCAGCACCTCTGTGGCGAAGAGTTTGATACCCTTTTCGGCCTCGGCAATCAGCTCGAAACGCGAGTCGGGAATCAGCTCACTGTACGCACGCCCATAGGCTGGCGTGACGATTCCGTCACTCGCCCCCCACAGCATCAGTGTCGGCACACCAATCCGCCGGAGCCACCGGTGAAGGTGCGGGTTGTACATATACGGGTGCCAGCCGTAGAGACACAGGGTCTCCCAGTTCCGGGCACGAATAATAATGTCGTCATTCGTCATCGCATTGAAGTCGGGCGTCCACTTTCCTGGATCGTGCCAGCTCCGTCTCTGGACCTCCTGCGGCGAGGTGTTGAACACATCGAGAATGTCAGGCGTCTCCCGGTCGGACACCTTGATACCAAACGCGTCGACAAGGATGAGCCGATCAATGCGATGGGGACACGTGACCGCGATTTCCGCGGCCAACCAGCCGCCGAAGGACAATCCCATAAGCGTGACCGCGTCGTAGGGAGCTGGTCGAGAAGTTCGAGGTAGAGGTGGACAAGGTCGTACACTGTCTCGAAATCTGCCGGGCGTGCCGAGTGACCAAAGCCAGGATGAGACGGGGCAATGATTTCTGCGTGCCTGCCGAGCACTGCGAGAACACGCGCCTGTGGATCGATGTTCTGCATACCGTGCAGGAGCACGAGCGGCTGACCCACACCGGAACGTATCACTTCAAGTTCGATGTCACCGATCATCAACTGCTGCCGTTTCACTGCGTACGCCGTGTCTTGCATGCGACGTCCTCATGTCTTGGTATGTGGATCACGCCACCCAGGCTGAACGAAGCGCTCGTCCATCAACCCATCGGTTTGAATTTTGGTAAGGTCACTTCATCGCTCACGGCGTCAAACCAGAGTTCGACTGGCAGGCCAATGCGTAGATCATCAGGCGCTATTCCGGTGACCCACGTGGCGAGACGTGGCCCTTCGTCCAATTCAACCACCACCGCCGCATACGGGACAGCCTCCGCAAATGCAGGGTCGAGGGCCTGATGGACGGTTGTCCAACAATAGACTTTGCCTTTTCCTTTGGTGGGCGCCCATGCCCACTGCAGCGAGTGGCAACTGTGACACATTGGCCGTGGCGGGTGCCGCCAGGTACCGCACTGCTGGCAGCGTTGAAACCGCAGCTCCTGTTGGTGACACCAGTCGTAGAACTCTTTGGTATAGCCATGGAGGACGGGTAATCTCACAGTCTGTTGTTTATTTTCAGTGTTCATGTTGGTCAGACCTCAGCGACGCAAAATGGCAATCGATCCGTGCCCATGGCCGCCCCATCCCGTCACCACTCCCAGCTCGGCATCGTGTACCTGCCGTGCGCCAGCGTCGTGTCGCAGTTGCACGACGGCTTCGACGAGGTGGTTCATGCCAGTGTTGTGAGCTTGCGATAACAGGCCGCCGTGGGTGTTGACAGGCAGCGCTCCACCGAGTTCGATCCGTCCGTTCTCAACGAACGGTCCACCTTCGCCTTTCTTGCAGAAGCCTGCCGCCTCGATCTGCAAGATGGCCTGCCCGGTGAAGCAATCGTAGATCTCGGCGAAATCAATATCACTCGGCACGACTCCTGCCATCGCATACGCACGGTCTGCACAGAAGTCGAGGCCAATTTTGAGGATATCAGGGCGATTGGGAATATCGTGCGGCGGGAATGGGTGTCCCGACGTCACGCCCATCACATACACCGGTTTGCTGCGCAGATCCTTGGCGCGTTCGGCGGTGGTCATGAGTAAGGCGGCCGCGCCGTCGGTCTC
>JAYVFX010001116.1:0-3415 GCA_043772795.1 Deltaproteobacteria bacterium | reverse complement strand
AGACCGTTAAATTTAATAGTCTATACCAGTAAATATGCTAGATTTAACACTATGGATTCGACACTCTTGTTTCAGCTCGAAGTCTGGCGCGAAGTGAGCCGCCATAATGAAATCAGCGAGTTTGCTCGCATTCTGGTCGCAAGGGTGACACGACGATTGCCAATTGTACGACTGGCGATCATCCGCATCGACCAAGAACGTTGTCGTTTAGAAACCGTCGCGCTCACCTCTGGTGAAGATCTCTTGCCTGCTACCACAACCTGGTCAGAACACGACATTGAGCGTTTGCTGCGCTGGAGTCGTCGGCGTGAACTGCAACACTACAGCGGGAGCAGTCGCAGCAAACACGTAACGTTTGCGACCATTCCCCCGGCTCTCCAGGGAGGTGGCCTGATTGGCCCACTGGTGAGTGAGGGTGGAACGTATGGGGTATTACTCCTGCAGCTCGCTTCTCCGCGGCGATTGACGGCTGACCAGGAGAAACTGTGCCAGGCATTACTCGAACCCTGCGCAGTCGCTTTAGATAATGACCACCGCCTCCATGAGCTGCGAGCGTTACGCGAGGCGGCCGAAGCCGATAAACGTTTTCTGCTGACCCGCTTGGGGAGAGAGGAGGTCGCGGCTCCGATCGTTGGTGCTGATCATGGGTTACGTTCCGTGCTGGAACGCGTGTCCCTGGTCACGCGTTCCGACGTGCCAGTGCTGCTGCTGGGGGAAACCGGCTCAGGCAAAGAAGTGATTGCCCGCGCGATTCATGAGCGCTCACCCCGCGCACGCGGGCCGTTCCTGCGGGTCAACTGTGGCGCGATTCCCTCAGAGTTAATCGACGCCGAACTCTTTGGCCATGAAAAAGGCAGCTTCACCGGTGCTTCCGCAATGCGGCGCGGATGGTTCGAACGGGCGGACGGGGGCACCCTCTTTCTTGATGAAATTGGGGAATTGTCCCTAGCCGCGCAGGTCCGACTGTTACGGGTCTTACAAGATGGTTCTTTTGAACGAGTCGGTGGAGAACATTCCATCAAAGTCGATGTGCGCGTCATCGCGGCCACACATCGCGATTTAGCAGGGATGGTCCAACACGGAACATTCCGTGAGGACGTGTGGTATCGTGTCGCCGTGTTCCCGATTGTGCTCCCACCCTTACGAGAACGGCACGAAGATATTCCCTTATTGGCCGAACATTTCGCGCGTCGTGCAGCTGTGCGTTTTGGGCTGAAACTCCAACTCCCCACTCCTGCAGATTGTGCGTTGCTGACCACCTATCCGTGGCCAGGCAACGTTCGTGAACTCAGTGCGGTGATCGACCGTGCCGCCCTACTCGGAGATGGTGAACGACTGGAAGTAGCGAGAGCATTGGGCGTTGGTACCAACATGACCGCACTCCCGGCAAGTTCACTCACTTCACTGCCCGTCACAACAACAGATACGCCTCTTATTCTTTCACTAGACGAAGTAGCGAAGAGACATATGGAGCAAGCCTTGGTCGCTACACGCGGCCGTATCGAAGGGCCGCAAGGCGTAGCCGCGTTGCTGAAAATCAACCCACACACGCTACGGGCACGCATGCGCAAGCTCGGCATCAACTGGTCACGTTTTGGTCTGCGGTACACAGGAGGATAAAGAGGCGACAGAATGACTTTTGGTGATGTCGCCTGTGAAAACCCTCTACGCAGGCTGACTCCCGATACATAGGTCCACTCCTGGCGCTACCCTTCATACTTTTTCCGCTTCCGCCACAACGTCGAGGCATCGATGCCCAGCACCTGCGCCGCCACTTCCAACGTACCGGTGCGTGCGAGCACCCGCAGGAGGTGCTCGCGTTCAATCGCCTCGAGCGTGTAATCACCACCGAGCTGTGGCCCGAGTGCGGCGTGTGAAGCGATTCGTTCAGGGAACGCTAAGGGCTCGATCACCTGTGCGGGCCAGAGGATGACCGCGCGTTCAATGGCATTGCGAAGTTCGCGCACGTTTCCAGGCCAGGCATATGCCATAAGCGTCTGTTCAGCAGCGGGTGACAGTTCCGGGAGTGACCGACGTGCGCTGCGGGCAAAAAACGCCAGAAACCAACGCGCAAGCCGAAGAATGTCCTCTAAGCGCTCACGCAACGGTGGGAGCGTCACCTCAATCACATTGAGACGATACAGAAGGTCCTCACGAAAGCGGCCAGTTTTCACGTCGGTTTCGAGATCGCGGTTAGTGGCTGCAATCACACGGACATCTGCGTGTCTGGTTTTATTCTCACCAAGTCGTTCAAATTGTTTATCCTGGAGAAACCGCAAGAGTTTCGCTTGCAGTCCCGGCGCAATTTCGCCGATTTCATCCAAGAAAAGGGTTCCGCCGTCTGCCATTTCGACTCGCCCAGCCTGGTCGCGCACGGCGCCGGTAAAGGCACCGCGTGCGTGACCGAAGAGTTCACTCGCCAGGAGTTCTTCGGACAGCGTTGGGCAGTTGACCATCACAAACGGTTTGGCAGCGCGCGCACTTTGAGTATGAAGAAGGTGCGCGACGACTCCTTTGCCAGTCCCGTTCTCGCCGCGAAGGAGGACCGGAGCGTCCGTGGGGGCGACACGGGCAATGACATCACGCACGGCGCGCATCTTTGGGGAAGCCGTCTCGATATCGGCCTCCGGAACAGCCTCTTGTAACCGCGCTTCGAGGTCGCGAACGCGAGTAGTGAGCTGCCGCTGCTCAGCAAATCGTTCCACAAGGTGGCGAATTTGCGCCGGAGTGAACGGCTTGGGCAGATAATCTTTCGCCCCACGTTTGATGGCGTCAACCGCGGTATCCACCGTCGCATAGGCTGTGATGACCACAATCATAAGATCTGGAGCTTCGGCGAGAAGTTTGGGAATGAGATCAAGCCCATTTTCCTGGCCAAGACGGAGATCAAGGAACGCCAAATCAAAAGATTGGCGAGCAAGTGCTGCCAACGCGGCATCCGGGGAAGCAACCGCTGTTACCTGGCACCTTATACTCTCTAAACAGGTCGCAAGGGTGACGCGAATATTTTTCTCGTCATCAATGACGAGCACATGAAATTGAGCGGTGATGGTCATACTCCTCCGTTGCTGCTCACGGATGAGACCGGAGGAATAATAGTAGCTCTTCTGTTTCTGTGCCTATCCGTTCAGGCATAGACTGAGATCGGTTTTTAACAATAGAGCTGCGTCCTTGCCGTATCTCTCCTCGATTGTGCTATAACCTGGGACCAAAAGAGGAGGATATTCTATGAACCGTTATCAAGCAGAAGGCAACGCGGGACCGAAAGCGGCAGCAGGATGGCAGGTGACGCACCTCTCGCCTCCTAGCGGGCTGTTTGGTGCCAATGGCATGCGGTTTGGTCCTGATGGTCGGTTGTATGTTGTCCAAGCGTTTGGCAGTCAGGTGAGTGCAATTAACACCAGCACTGGTGCGT
>JAYVFX010001115.1:0-3211 GCA_043772795.1 Deltaproteobacteria bacterium | reverse complement strand
CAACCTGCATACGCTCGACACTTTCGTCTCGATCAAGGGGAAACGACGCAGAGCTTATGCAGGTTGCCAAGTTCGTCTTGAAGAAGAGTGATGAGCTGCTGAGTGCGATATTCCTGAAAAATCAACGGCAGCGTGTGACAAAGCATTTCTGAAGAAAGACCAGTTTCTGCGGGCAGCGTTGCTTCTGCTGTACGTCGTTCTTCCGAGTGTGGGTCAAGAAAACGAGCGACCGCCGCGTCGATACTTGCGAGGATTTCTCGGACAGGGCGACGGATAAGATGTTGTTCTCGGGCGGAGAGGATCCGCTCGATGAGTTTGCTGAGGTCTGTCGGAGAAATGTTCGTCACAAGGGGACACTAAACCGTGAGTATGTAAAACGTAAAGGGGGAGGGGAATGGTTACCTCTTACGCTTTATGTTCTTCCTGTCCCGCCAACAATTCCTCCAGCATCAGCGCACAGCCGCGAGCTTCCGTGCCAGGGACTCGTCCAGTGATTTCAAACCCTGAACCAGTGGCATAGCCGAGATCGTCCGTTTGAATCGCTATCACTGAACCGCTATTAGCGAGATCGAAATGTCGTAGAATACCCACTTGCCCTGGTGGAACTTCTTGTAATGTCTCGGGATCAACGACAAGCGTGCGCACCCAGGCTGGAGCGATCTTATAACGTGGCTCGTTACTCTGACGGAAGCGGTTGTACAAGACGTTGTCATAAAACTGCGAGGCCATTTCCGTCATGCCGTATTCGTTGACGCAGTAGTAGCCTGCGACTTTCAAGTACTTCCAACAGGATTGCAAGATACCATTACGTGAGACTTGACGTTGCATGCCTTTGTTGCCACCGGTATCCATGATGCGACTTCCGCCTGGGAGAGCGAAATGGCGATCATGCGCTGCGCACCAGTCAAAGAAAGCGACCAACGCCGAGGTAATAGCCAAGATGCAGACCGGAATGCCTTCTTGCTGTGCGTGCGCGACGGCATCGGCAAATGCTTCGATGTGAACTCCTGTTGAGTCGATAAAATAAGCACTGCCCTCACCACTTAGGTCGTTGATGATCCATTCCCCCATTTGTGTGAGCGATGACTGTGGCTGTGCTGCTGGTGTGGGAATAAGGGCAAGTGTCTGTAGTCGCCGGTTGTCAGGCAATACACAGGCGGTGAAGTGAACCAACGCAGAGGCATGATAGAGCGCAAGGTCAGGGACGAGATGGCGTCCGCGCTTTTCCTGACCGCGAGTGGTGCCACTGGTAAGGAAGATCTTTTCTGGCGGGCCACAGGCTAAATCGAGTTCCTTAAACGCAACCGTTGGTACAGCAGGAATATCCTGCCAGCATGTGATTGTGTCGGGTGTTTGCCCACGCGTGAGACAAAATCGCTGATAGGGAAGGTTGAGCTGAAACTGTTGCGCAAAGACCGCAAGCGCCAAGATATTGAAGTCCTTGCCGTGTGGATCGCGGATAAAGTCGAGCACTTGGACATCTACTGACGGATTTTCGGGATTCATTGATGTGACTCTGTCCTTCTTCGCTTTGTTGCGCAGAAAACTGGATTCCCGCTCCCGGTGGAACCTGGGACGAGCTGTGCGGGAATGACGGACAGGGAGGCGTCCCTGTTCCTGCATCTATGCTTAACGCGCCACGCTATCGGATACTCAGAATGACATGGATGCGATGGGGTGTAACCCCACCCTGGGGTTGGTCAATACCGGCAAATGGGTTAGAGTTCCCACGTTGAGGACTAGGAGGACATATGGCCGATCTCCAAGCGATGTACGATAAAGCCTATGACTTGCTGTGCGACGGCAATGCCGATGACGCCATTGCCGCCTATACCACGATTTTGGGTATTGATCCTAAACATCTTGAATCAGTGCATGACTTGGCTCATGCCTATGCTGATGCCGAACGGCTTGATGACGCCATTTCGACCGCACAGCGCTTAACTGAATTGACACCGGAAGATCCAATGGGCTTTACGCTGCTGTCGCGTTTTTACCAGCAAAAGGGAATGGTGCCAGAAGCTGAAGCCGAAGCTGCGAAAGCGCGTATGCTTGATTGGAAACGTCAATTGCTGGAAAAGAAAACGGCAAAACCGTCTAGCAATCAGTGAAAGGACGTTACGCATGCCTCAGATTAAATCCAACGGTATTAACCTCTATTATGAAGAGCACGGGAGCGGAGAACCGTTGCTCCTCATTATGGGATTCACTGTGAGTTCAGTCGGATGGCATTGGAATATTCCGACCTTTGCTCAGGACTTCCGCACTATCGCTTTTGACAACCGAGGAGTCGGACGGAGCGATAAACCTGATGTGCCGTATTCTATGGCGATGTTTGCTGATGACACGGTCGGCGTTCTCAATGCGCTCGGGGTTGAACGGGCTCATATTTTTGGCATTTCCATGGGCGGGATGATTGCCCAGGAATTCACCTTGCGTTATCCACAGCGAGTGAAGACGCTCACTCTTGGCTGTACAAGTTGTGGTGGGTCTAACACCGTCCTGTCCAAGGATCCTGATGTGCTGAACATGCTCGGGAACATTGCCTCGGTCGATGTACAGCAGGCCGCGTTGGCGATGACAAAAGTTGCGGTGACGCGGTGGTTCTTGCAAAAGCGTATGAACATCCTGCTCGAGTTCAATCAACTGTCGGCACAGTACCCAACCCCAAAGCACGGTATGGTGCAGCAAATGCAAGCTATCGTGGCACATGATACCTACGAGCGCCTTCCGCAAATCACCGTCCCGACTCTGGTGATTACCGGGAAAGAGGATGGATTAGTTCCGCCGGAGAATTCGGTGACGTTGGCACAACGGATTCCGAACGCCGATCTAGCGATCCTGTCGAATGCAAGCCACCTGTTTAACATTGAACTACCTGAAGCGACGACGGAGACGGTAAAAGGATTTATTCGACGACGGCGGGAGTGGGTGTGAGGGGAAGTGATGAGTAATGAGTGCTGAGTAATGAGTAAGGGAAAAAAAGAGAGTTGTTTCTCTATGCTCCCATCTTTCACTCATCACTCATCACTCATCACTCATCACTGCCTATTGTCCAGCTTTCGCCTGCCCTTCGAGTTTCTTCTTTTCACCTTGGCAGATATTGAGGGCGTCTTGGCAGGCTTGTTCCCGACCGATAAAGCCCTTCAAGCGTTGGTTTTCATCCATAACTTTTCGTTGTTTGTCTTCATATTCAGCGTTTGCCACTCTC
>JAYVFX010001114.1:0-3333 GCA_043772795.1 Deltaproteobacteria bacterium | reverse complement strand
GTGCACGATGGTCTCATCTGTCATTCCTGCTCTTTTGCCGGACTCCCCCTCTTCCTGTCAATCGCCGTTGCGGTAAGTTGTTTCCTGTCACGGCCTTAGGCTAAAGCGAAGCCGAAGCCCAACGCGCTTGTCTGTTTCTCTTGTTGGTCACCACTGCACTTGTGTCCAACTTACAATGCTAAGGCACGGGCGTTTTGTTGTAACAGATCCAAATACCACCACCAGTGCGAAGGCGAGGCATTCACGCGTTGCCGCAGCTCGGGAAGAGGGGCAATCTCGGTCAGTCGTGCCAATGCCATGGGAGCAGCAGCTAATAGACGTGCATCTGCTTCCTCCAGTTGCCGTCGTTGGCTGGAGGAAAGGCTTGCTTCTCGCTCTGCTAGGGTACAGCGGACGGAAAGAAGATCCAGCCATTCGAACCCGCTGACATCGGGATGGTCGATATCTTCAACATATTGTTCCAACAGATGGTGGATCTCTTGTTGCATGAAAATAGCTATATTTCAGACCGCTTTTGCTGGCTGCTCCACATTCTCATCCACCATTTCTTCGTTGGTTTGCAGCAACACTGGCGCACGTAACCAAAACCACAACGCAGCAAACAAACACGCGACTCCAGTTAGACCGACTGTCATCGGTGCGCCGATATGTGGCGTGAGCGAACCGGCAAGCAAACTTCCCAATGGTGGCGTTCCCATAAACATCATCAAGAACAAACTCATCACGCGACCACGGAGCCGATCTGGCGTCAGTGTTTGTAACAATGTGTTTGCTGCCGCCATGGGCACCATGAATCCCGAGCCGATCAGTGGCAACAGGAGCATGGAAAGCCACAAGTTACGTGACATTGAGAACAAGATCATCCCGATACCAAAGCGAATCAACGCGAGGGTGATGAAACGTCCCATATCCTCGGTGCTACGTTGCCGCGCGAGAAATATGACTCCAATAACTGCACCTGCGCCCGCAGATCCTAATAGCAGGCCCATCGCGTCGGGGCCGCCATGGAGAACGTCTTTGGCAAAAATCGGCATCAACACGCTATACGGTGTACTGAGCAAGCTGATTAAGCCAATGAGCGTTAAGAGCAGACGAATCGTAGGCGTGTGGAAAGCATAGGACATTCCTTCGCGAATAAAACTGGAGACGGATACATTCGATGCGCGTTCTGTACTTGGTGGTACTTTCATGGCCATGAACCCGCCAATGATGGCGAGATAACAGATGCCATTCACGGTAAAACACACACCTTCATCAAACTTCGCAACTAGCAGGCCCGCGAGGGCAGGGCCGACGATACGCGCGGCGTTCACCAGTGCTGAGTTCAGCGCAATCGCGCTGGTCAAATCTTCCTTGCCGACTATTTCTTGTAAAAAGGCTTGACGTGCTGGCATCTCAAATGTCTGTAACGTGCCAGCGATGGTTGCTAAGAGAATCACTTGCCATACGGTAATCAAGCCGTGTGATGTCAGCGCTCCAAGGATGAGCGCTTGCACCATAAAGAGGATCTGGGTGTAGAAGCAGATTTTGTAGCGACTGAAGCGATCAGCGACGACACCGCCAAAGGGGCCAAGCACCACAGCAGGAATCTGGCCAGCAAACGCGACCAGCCCGAGCATGAACGAAGAATGTGACAAGCGATAGACCAACCAGGCTTGTGCCATGCCTTGCATCCAATAGCCCGTACGAGAGACCAACTGACCAGCAAAGAACAAGCAAAAATTGCGATGTTGCAATGCACGAAGCGCGTACGGCAGTTGCCGATCTGCCGGTACAGCTTCCGGCTCAGTTGATGTTGGCATGCGCTGAACGTATCGTTCGTTCAGTGTGTCTGTCAATGAAACACGGCTTTGCTTGCCGTAGCCGTTCGTTTGCATTAAGACGAGTATGCATTTGCCAAAAGGAGGATGATCTATGAATGTTGGTATCCTGGTTCCTGCGACAGCAACGACCGGAGACCTGGCAGAGATTGCGCGCCAGGTTGAGGCCACAGGGTTTGATTCAATCTGGATTCCTGAACATCCTGTGATTCCCGTGGGCTTTAAGACCCCCGTCCCAATGGGCGGAAAACTGCCCGAACACTATAATCGGTGGCACGATCCGTTCATTTCCCTCACCGTCGCTGCGACGGTGACGAAAAAAATCAAGCTCGCGACCGGCATTTGTCTATTGCCTGAGCGTGAACCCTTGATGACAGCGAAGTTAATCGCCACGTTAGATTGCTACTCTGGGGGGCGAACAATACTTGGTATCGGTGCTGGATGGCTCAAGGAAGAAACTGAGGTGATGGGGACCAGCTTCCGGGTACGTTGGAAACGCCTGCGCGAGACTGTCGAAGCGATGCGGGTGTGTTGGACCCAGACCGAACCGAAATATGAAGGAGAGCTGATCCGATTTCCCGCTGTTTATTGTGACCCTAAGCCAGTGCAGAAATCTGGGCCACCCATCTTGCTTGGTGCACACGGTCCTAAGGCGGCGGAGCGTATCGCTCGTTTTGGCGATGGACTGTGTCCGTTGGTGGATAGTCCCGCGACGCTCAAAAATGTCTATGTCGATCCAGCGAGAAAGCTGGCTCGTGAAGCCGGGCGGAATTCTGACAACTGGCAAATCTCACCATTTGTTGATGCAGAAAACGGGAACTTGTCGGAAGATACGCTGAAACAGTATCGGGATGCTGGTGCTACCCGTGTCGTACTGTTCTCTCAGCCAATGGCGACCGAAATCGCGAACGGCAAAGGGCTAGAGTGGATCAAGCGGACAGCGGGAATCATTGAACGAGCACAGCAAGTGTAAATCTGTGGAGGGCGGGTTTGAAACCCGCCCCTACGATACTGGGCTATGATAGCGTTGCGAGCATTTCTTCCACCTTCGCACACGGCAAATTAAATGCTGTCGCCACACCCGGATGCACAACTTTCCCTTGCATCGTGTTGAGCCCACGGCGCAACGAGGCGTTTGTCTGTAATGCCTGTAATCCTTTATCAGCCAGTTCCAGTGCGTAAGACAACGTCACGTTGGTGAGTGCGTACGTTGACGTGTGCGGAACAATCGCAGGCATGTTCGTAACACAGTAGTGCACCACACCTTCGTCACGATAGATGGGGTCATGATGGGCAGTTGGTCGTGAGGTTTCTGCGCTTCCGCCCTGATCAATAGAAATATCGACGAACGCTGCGCCCGGTTTCATGCCGCGAAAGAGCATACGCGAGAGAAGCTTTGGTGCACGTGCTCCAGGGACGAGGACCGAACTAATGACAAGGTCGGCAGAGACAACTTCTTCTTCGATATTTGCACGGTTTGACATGACCGTTGTGACATGGCCGTCGAGAATAT
>JAYVFX010001113.1:0-6703 GCA_043772795.1 Deltaproteobacteria bacterium | reverse complement strand
CGCTGTGGACCTAAGCTCTCACAGACGAGAGGAGTGTAAAATAAACTATGGACCCAGTTATCATCCTGCAAGTGATCATCGTTTTTGGCTTGATCATTTTTGTTCATGAACTAGGGCATTTTCTTGCCGCAAAATCTGTTGGGGTTGGAGTTGAACGGTTCTCCCTTGGGTTTGGGCCAAAAATTTTCGGCAAACAGATAGGGGACACTGAGTATCAGTTGAGTGCAATTCCACTCGGTGGATACGTCAAGATGGTTGGCGAGGAACAAGGAGAAGAGGGCAGCGCACCGATTGATATCGAAAAGTCATTTTCGCACAAATCCCTTCCTCGACGCTTTTTCGTTGTTTTTGCCGGGCCGTTTTCCAATATCGTCTGGGCGTTTATCACTTTTGTCGTGTTATTCGCCAGTTTCGGGTTGCCCGTACCGTTAGACCTGCCACGCATTGGGGGAACTGTCCCTGATCTCCCTGCCGCCAAGGCTGGCCTTGATAAAGGAGATGAAGTATTGAGTGTCGGGGGGGCGCCAGTAACAACCTGGAAAGAGTTGGCTGAGAAGATCCAACAAAGCCAGGGGCAGCCGGTTGCACTATTAGTGAAGAAGGGCGACGGAAAAACGGCTGAAGTGACAGTGACACCGGAATCGCGAGATGACCCTGTAACGGGAAAACCAAGATATGCCATCGGAATTACAGCAGACACGAAAGTCGAGTCTGTCTCCTTTAGTCGAGCAGTGAGTATTGCCGCGCAGGAAACGTGGGCATGGACCAAGCTTATCTTCCAGAACCTGCTCATGCTGATAACGGGGCATGTGTCACCGAAGGAACTTGGCGGGCCAATTCTTATTGCGAAAGAAGCCGGACGACAGGCGAAACTTGGGCTCGATTATCTCCTCAGATTTGCTGCCATTATCAACGTCAATCTTGCGGTGTTTAACTTGCTGCCGATCCCGATTCTTGACGGTGGGCATCTGATGTTCTTCACGATCGAGGGTCTCCTAGGTCGTCCACCAAGCCTGCGCTCGCGGGAAATGGCGTTGCGCTTTGGCTTCCTGGTTATCATCACTCTCATCGTCTTTGTGATGTATAACGACATTGCTCGAATCGTGATGGGGTGAAACAAGTAGCCAGTAGTCAGTAGTCAGTAGTCAGTAGCCAGCATGGGAGAGCAGGGTTGCCAGTAGCTAGCGTGGCATCTTTTCCTTTCCTCTACTGACTACTGGCTACTTGTTCTGCCATACTGACTACTTTTTCCTATGTTTATCCTCGGCATCGACACCGCCACGCAAATCGCTAGTGTAGGGGTAACTCGCGGTGAAGAATCCGTAGCCGAAGCCTCGAACCGAGCAACCTCTAATCACACCGAAACGCTCTTGCCGCTGATTGCCGACGTACTTTCGCAGGCAAAGGTGTCGCTGCGCGACATTGAAGGCATCGGTGTCTCTATCGGTCCAGGGTCGTTTACTGGCTTACGCATCGCGCTGGGGACGGTCAAAGGTTTGGCCTACGCGACAGGCCAACGAGTTGTCGGCGTTCCTACACTTGAAGCTCTTGCCCACACAGTGAGTGACTGGGAAGGACTGATCTGTCCAATCCTTGATGCGCGCAAACGCGAGGTATATGCAGCCTTGTTCCAACGCAACCGCAATGGTGAGCTCGTGACCGTGCGGTCAGCACAGGTTTCTGCGCTGGGAGAAGTGCTGGAACAGATCACCGCGCCATGCCTATTTCTTGGTGATGGAGTCGAAACCTATGGCGTGGCTATTCAAGAATACTGCGGTGCTCAGGCACAGCTGTTGCCATTTGCGACATATCATCCACGTGGAGCTGCTGTTGCCCAATTGGCATGGCGGCGATTGACTCAGGGCGACACTGATGACATCGCGACACTCGTTCCATCGTACCTCCGCCTGCCAGAGGCAGTGCTCAAACGAGCTACATAGTATTAATTTGCATTCCTCGTTCCGAGTCTGCCTCCTGGACATTTTGTGACTCTCAGACTCTTCCTCGTCCATTCGTCCGCTCCCCCATTCTCCAGTTCTTCTTTGGCGTGACTCCCAGACTCCGAGACTCTTAGACTCCCAGACTTTTTTGTGACTCCTCGACCGTTTGTGACACCGGGCGGTTTTCGCATTCCTCATTCATTGTTTCCCACTTTCGGACTACGCCACTGGAAAGACGAGGGTACCTCGCATACGGTAGCACGGAGAGGAAAACGTATGGATACGATTGCCACACCAGTCGAATTGGTGACGTCGGTTGCCGAGTTCCGCTTCTCACCTAAGCTCAACGCGAAGCTTCAAGCCCTCATGGATCGGAATACTGAAGGGCAACTCTCAGACACAGAGCGGGAAGAATTAGAGGCATTAGTTG
Source organism: Deltaproteobacteria bacterium (assembly GCA_043772795.1). Taxonomy (GTDB): domain Bacteria; phylum Desulfobacterota; class Binatia; order Bin18; family Bin18; genus VGTJ01. The sequence continues at coordinate 4,333 of JAYVFX010001113.1, read as the reverse complement.
AGCTGAGTGAGACCATCGCGCTGTTGCGGGGGGAAGCCCTGAAAGTGTTGGGACGGACACTTCCATGAGTGTGTCCTGGGCAGAGCGGCAGCGAATCGTCTCAGACCGCGCGGGACAACGCTGTGAGTATTGCCGGATGCATCAGGACCTGCAAGGGGCAGTCTTTCATGTTGAGCATATCGTACCAAAGAGTGGGGGTGGTAGTGACGAGCTGGACAACTTGGCGTGGGCGTGTCGGGCTGTAATCTCTCCAAGGCCACGCGCGTTACTGCACTTGATCTAGTTTCGGGACAAGAGGTACGCTTCTTTCATCCTCGCCAGGATCGATGGGCAGAACATTGCGTATGGCAGGGGTACCAGCTTGTGGGGCTGACTCCGACGGGAAGAGCATTGGTCGTAGCCCTCAACCTCAACCAGGAACGCCGAGTGCGCATTCGTCAAGTAGAATCTCGCTTTGGATTGTTCCCTCCAGTGTAGGAGTGTCCACTGTCTCAGCTGGTTCGTCCGTTCGTTCTTTTCTTTGTCTCCCCTTTCTGTTGTCCTTTCGCCTTTTCCCGTTTCGCCCGCTCACCCATTCTCCGATTCTCCTTTTCTTCTTTGGCGTGACTCCCAGACTCCTAGCCTTTTCCGGGACTCCTAGACTCTCAGACCCTTAGACTTTCCGTGACCTTGGACCTGGACCGTTTGTGACTCCGCACGGTCTTGTCTGCATTCAGCATTCCACATTTTTTGAACCCGTCACCCGTCATCCGTCGCACCCGGCGCCTGCCATGTTGTCTTGAGAAAGGAGGTATGCCAGAGTGAACAAAAAGAGAAGCGGCAGGTTGGTTTATGAGCCTACGTAAACGCAAAGAACTCGGGCAGTACATTGTCGTTGATCCAGAGATTTGTCATGGGCAACTGACCTTCAAGGGCACACGCATCTTGGTTGCTGATGTATTGTCCCTCCTCAGCAAAGGCTGGGGATGGAATCGTATCGCTGCAGCATATGACGACCACCTCAGCCGAGAGGCCATTGCTGAAGCCATCGAGATCGCGCGTGCGTCACTCATCGATCGGGCAGAAAAGCGCCGGCGAGCTGCATGAATGTGCTGGATGAAAATATCATTGCTCCGGAGAGAGAGCGGCTGCGTGCCTGGCGCATCCATTTCCAACGCATCGGTGGAGAGATGGGTCGGCTGGGGATGAAAGACCGGGAGGAAATTGTTCCTCTGTTGCATACGCTTAAACGTGCAACTTTTTTCACCCGGGACCATGGGTTTTATCATCCTTCACTCCTTCACTCCTCCATCCTGGCTATTGTTTAGTGCACCTCGATGTCGAAGTGGACGAAACGGCTATGTACATTCGTTGTTTTCTTCGTCACCCCAAAGTACGGACACAGTCACACCGCATGGGCAAGGTCGTGTGTGTTCGTCACAGTGGCATCAGGTACTGGCAACTACGCCAGCGGGGAGAACAGGCTTTCTGTTGGTGACAATGGCTCTCCCTTCTCTCCGCTTTCCCTTTTTACCCATTCTTTTTTCATTGACTCCGGACTCTTTGTGACTCCTAGACTTTCCGTAATGCAGCCCGGACGGAATCCGGGGGCCAAATATCCCGGATTCCCTTACACCTGTTCTGAGCGAAGCCTGCCCTGAGCCTGTCGAAGGGTCGAAGGATTCCATCCGGGCTACGCCCCTCCGCGGCCTACTGACACGCCACATTTTTGGACTGTGCCACTTGAGCCACGTTCCCAGCGACTCCATTGTCGACCACTACAGTTGTCGCCGTGTTCTTGCGAATTTCTCCCTCCACTTTGTTCCCGGTCCCTTGGTTAGACGGTGCACCGCCGAGAGCATCAATATCCGCCGCTGCACTGCCGCAGACCGTGTTCTTGCGCACCCGAATCTCGACCTCATTGTTACTCGCTAGGCCTGTACTACCCGCCTCCAGGTGGATGCCCTCACCGATCGTGCCGGTAATGGTGTTATTCGACATTACGATATCCAGCTCATTGTTGTTGGCGGTTTTTCCCGCTGTTCCATCAAAACTACCCACTCCTCCGTAGCCAAAGATGCCAAATCCAAGGGCATTCTTTACCGTGTTGTGTACAATGCGCGCGTCTAAGCTATTACCTGAACTGTCGCCACTGGGAAGACCAAACGCTGCCCCGATCCCGCCAAAGGTCAGGATACCAGGGCCGTTGTTCTCTAGTGTATTGTCACGGATCGCGACTTCAACATCATTGTGGGAACTGTTATTGATCCCAGCCCCGACCCCAATGCCAATGCCGATATTGTCCGTGATCGTGTTATTGAGGACGGCCGCTTCGATGTGATTGCCAGAGGAAAGAACCCCGCCATCAATCGCGATCCCGACCGTATCACCCGGAGTGCTGTTGCACTTGATGATGTTGTTGCTCGTGGTCACGTCCAGATGATTATCTGATCCCCCTACTACACCCGCCCCGGCGAAGATAGCTCTGCCATCGTTGTCGGTGATCGTGTTATTGCGAACTTGGGCCGTGACGTGATTACGAGAAGATGAAGACAAACCGCCCAAGATGCCAATCCCAGCGGTATCGTGGGGATTACTATTGCCTGTGACGGTATTGTCAGTGATCGTCACATCGAGCTGATTGTCACTGGCCCCAGGGTCAGTCGGATCGAATGGATTTTGCCGTCCCCCAACCACAAAGATGGCCGGAATGTTGAAAGGAGGGCTGAGGGAGACGCCAGAGACGGTGTTGTGAGTCATGGCGAGGTCGGTAATAGCGTTATGATCCCCCAAGATGATTGTGAGGATACCAGTTGTGGTATTGTCACGCACGAGGGTATGTTTGACGCTGACCGCATGTTGCACGTGTTTATTCGGGTCCAGTCCTGTCACCACAGCAATCGGACCACCACTGACGAGATTGTGGACAATAACGTTGTCGGTCACGCTCGGCGTCAGCAGGTTAGAGACGGAGATGCCAGCTGGTATAAAGAAAGTCGGAGGGGGAACTAGTACGTGCAGATTCTTGACAGTGTTGTGGCTAGACACCACGTTAATGACATCAAAAAAGGTGACTGCTGCCGTGCCATCAACGGTCACATCCGGAGTGTCATCTCCATTGATGTCTCCATTGAGCGTCGTGTGCCCACCACACAGAAAGAGTGAACCTAGTGAAGCAGTGAGCGCGATGGTGTTGCCGTTGAGGCTCGGGGCAAACTTGATGGTCTGTTGTCCTGGGGTGTTGTTGGTGGCGATGATGGCCTCGCGTAATGAGACCTTGCCATCGGCGCCCGGCAAGTTCGCGACTGTCCCACTGCCGCAGAAATTGGCGGTGGTAAAGGGCGAATCGATCACATCTTGATTGGTGGTAACCACAATGGTGGCGGCGGTAGCAGTCGTAGCCAGACTCCACCCCGACAGGCAGAGACTGAGCAGACAGAGGGTGAAACGACAAACGAGACGATTCGTTCTCATGATGTTCTTTCTCCTTCGTAGAGGGCATTAGAGGAATGTCATTTGCTGAGTGTCCTTGAGTGTTCGACGCTCACCCGTCCAAGGCATGCCAGATTTTCATAGGTACCCTCCCTTCCGTACAGGTTGCAATCACGCACTGTTCGTGGCAGGAGAGTAAGAGAACAACGGCCAGAAGTCATGGGAAAACTCTGGAAAAACTCTGGGAAAACTCTAAGCAAACTCTAAGATTTCTCCAGGAAAGCGCAAAATCTCATGCCGGACAGACGGATTCTGAGCTTTGGCTCCTGTCAACTTGACTTGACGAAGGAGCAATTGTGGTGTGACAGCCAACCCGTACGGTTGACGCCCAAGGCGTTGCAGGTGTTGTGTCTTCTGCTCGACCGCCCTGGACAATTAGTCACCAAAGAGGAGCTATTTCGGATCGCGTGGGCAGACACGGTGGTGAGTGATGCAGCGTTAACGACGTGCATTCAGGAAATCCGCAAAGCACTACAGGACAATGCCAAAACGCCGCAGTATCTGGAGACCGTGCCTCGGCGGGGGTTTCGCTTCATTGCGGCAGTCGTCAGGAGCGAGGCAGTAGTCAGTAGTCAGCATCCAGTAATCAGTAGGGAAGAACCATTCGCTAACAGACATGAGGTCAATTCCGTCATGCCCGCCTGCGCGGGCATCCAGGATTCTCAAGTGGACGCTTCAGGTGAATTTCCTTGGATTCCCGCATCCGCGGGAATGACGCCTCCCCCCTCATCTCCTCAAATCCACAACCCTTCGCTCCAACTTGATCACTCCCCTTTCGGTCATTTTTAGTCACCCGCTGTGAATTAGTGGGGCAGCGGGCGGGGCATAGACTGACTCTGGAATGCCCAATGCTTGCAGGATG
>JAYVFX010001112.1:0-3581 GCA_043772795.1 Deltaproteobacteria bacterium | reverse complement strand
GGGATTAAGAAGGCGCAGTTCAACCGCGACAAAAAGGATCTAGAGAAGCTCGACTTTGTCTACAAGTACGACCGCAAGCAGAAACGGTTCATAATTATCAAAGATCCGTTTCTTCCTGTTTATGACTTGACACTCACGGAGACATTCGCCTTGACGATGGCCGTGCGACAGCTCTCGGCAGCGGGAGATCATCTGCTAACCTTCGGTGCGATTGATGCGATCAAGAAAATTATCGCCAACGCGCCTGGACCACAGCGAGAGATGTTGAGCGACAGCCTCCGTGAGTTTGTTCTTCAGCAAGGCTTTGGCTGTCAAGAGCGGATCTTAGAGGATCTGCAGAAAGCGCTGCTCGATCAACGTCGCGTCATCATTCAGTATCAGCCGCCGCCTGCCAACGCTCCGCAGGAATACACGGTTGACCCCTATCAACTCTATTTCAAGCGGCGGGCATTGTATCTCGATGCGTACTGTCCGGACACAAAGGATTATCGCGTCTTCCGTCTTAACCGCGTCTCTGATGTCCGATTTACAGAGCTACGTCCGCCGCGTCATACGGACTACAACTTCACCGAACGACATAAGCATTCATTCAGCGTCTTCGTGGGGAAAACCACGCAATGGGTACGAGTCCGCTTCAGCAAGGCGAGCGCGCCGTACATCCGCGAAGCCTGTTGGCACCGCTCACAGGAACTCACGCCTCAGCCAGACGGCGGTTTGTTGTTCGAGGTCGAAGTCAACGACCCGCGTGAAGTAGGCTGGTGGGTGCTACAGTGGGGCGCGGACGCTGAGGTGTTAGAGCCCGAGAGTTTGAGGCAACAACTGCACGAGACAGCGGAGCGGTTGGCGACGGTGTATGGAAAAAAGCAGCCGGTGAGGAACAAGCGTAGGGATGATGCTATGAAATAATGGGGAGAATCCTCAATGGAAAACAAGAAAACTGTGCGACGTGTGCAGACGGCAAGAGCGCCGGGAATAGAACGATCAGTGCGAAGACCCTCTCACCAAGTGTTCGAGCGGCTGCGGGGTTGGGACCCGCAACACAAAGGGAAGATTGCCGCAATTGATATGGAGTCAGAGGAAATCTTTTTGGGCAAGGATGTCGTCGAGGCAACGCTCAATGGATGGAAGAAATACCCTGGCCGTCCCTTCTATTTCGTGCGTATCGGCTATCCGACTGTCCATCGCCGTCACGGAGGATTGCGGAAACGATGAAGTTTCAGATTACCGGAAAGATTGTAGATGCTGAGCCACGGCTGTCTGTACAGATTGCAAAGAAGCGTTTGGCTCTTGGTCGTGGGAAGCGCGATTACATGGTTATAGACAGTGGCTTCACCGGGAGTGTGGCTATTCCAGAAGAATGGGGAGAACGCTTGGATCTGAGCTATGCCGGCATTCAGTCTTTTGCTCTTGCAAATGGACAGACAGTAGAGTTTCCCACGTATCTTGGAGTAGTGCGTGTCGGCCAGACGGAAGCACTTTTTGAGTTCATAGTGACAGGGGAAGCGCTGTTGGGAATGGAATTTTTTGAACGGCTGGGATCACGACTTGTTATCGATTGTAAAACGAAGAAAGTCCTCATTGAGGGAGAGACGACGTAAGGAGACAGTGAAATCGTGAAACGAACGTATCATCAGTGCCACTTCTGTGGTGGCCAAGTATCAGAGCAAAAAGTCACAGTTGATTATCGCTGGGGCGAAGAGCTGATTACCGTAATCAGAAACGTCCCCGCCGGAGTCTGTGAGGTCTGTGGGGAGAAGTATTTCAAAGCTGACGTTGTCAAAGCAATGGAGAAGACAGCTCACTCCCGAGGCAAGCCGAAGGAAGTGCTTCAGGTTCCAGTGCGGGAGTTGAAGGTGGCGTAGGGGCTAAGGGGAGTGAAGAAACGCTGTTGGGACACAGCACGCCGCGCTCAAAGAAAAGATCAAGAATGGCCGCTGGAACTTTCAAGAGACACGTCGAAAATCGCTTTCATCTCTTGGAAGACCTGATCACAGAGAGGTTCATCGCAGGGAGTATGAGTCTGAGGATCTTCGACCGAGTGGCGATGCCAGCCGCCCAGATTGTCGTAGCCAAAGATGCGTTGACTTTCGTGAATGAGGGCAAAGTCGGTACGGTCATTTTTCGGGTTATAGAAAATGTCAATGAAAGTCTTGTTGCTCAGTTCGACCCGAATTTTGAGACGATACCTTCCTCGTTCGGTCACGGAAAGGACAGTATGAGGAAAAACATCCGTAGCCGCTTGTCGAACCCGATTCTCAAACTGAGCGAGTTTCTGGTTCGTATCCACGATTTATGGTCCTGGTTCGGGTTGGTGAAATTCTCGCACCGCAGCCAGAAGGTCTTCTTTCTCCATCTGCCGAGCTTCCCACTCCATAAAGTCACGTTCGACCTCATGAGCATATTTGTTGAGGACTTTGTCTTCCTGCCAAGCCCGAGCAAAATCAGCAAAGGTAAGCCCGTACTTCGCCTCAAAGCGGCTCAGCGCCTCATTACACTCGCGAAGCTGGTGCTCCAGGTTTTCTCTCGTCAGATTTTCCAGTTTCGTTTCCAAATCTGCTCCTGGTGTGAAATCTTCCAACACTCGCAGGAGTTTGTCGCTGAGGGATACAGTTTGCATGAGTTGCCTCGTCTGGCAGAAGCCTAGAGGGTGATTTAGAGCGAGTCAAGAAACACTGGAGGAGCACGGCATGTTGTTCAAGAGAAAGACTAAAAAAGAATCTCTGCTCCCCTCGTGGGAGAGGGGAGCATAAAAATGTCACAAACTGTTGATCACACCCGATCCTCGCGGTCGTCGATAATCTGCTGGCTGAGTCCCTTCAGCTTCTTACCGATCTCCAACACTTTCGCCATATCGACCGGCCCTATCGCTGGCCCAAGCAAGGCCTCTAACTCGGGACAGCCGCGTACGACAACACCCTTTTCGAGAAAGTATTCCGTGACCTGCGACGCTGTCCACGACGTCGGTTGTTGGGAGAGATCTGTTTGCCGCGAAGCGGGGGCGTCTGGAAGGCCAAGGTATTGCTGCGCAGCTTTGCACAGTAAATCATTCCGAGAACGGCGTTCATGCTTAGCCCGATGGTCCAACTGGGTAAGTAGATCGTCTGGGATGTCTATCGAAACATTTGCCATTGCGGTTTCCTTTTGGTCGCGGAGACAAGCTACGATGAGACGCATTGAGAAAACTTGAAGTGTCGTAGCGCACCTTACTTTACCGTTCAAGGAGCCCCAACCATGGCCGATGAAATTCTCCTCATTCTTAACAACCAAAAGAAGCCTTTGGTCAACCATTATCTAGAAACCGTCGCCCATGGTGGCTTACGGAAGTACCGCGCTGCTACACAGACCGGCATCCGTGAGGGACATGATCTCTATTCTCATTTAATCCGTGGTGGGCTCCTTGCCTATTCCCTTGGCTCGCTCTTCGGATTCCCAGAGGAAGAAATCCGCTTGTTGATGGCCGCCTTCAGCATCCACGACCTCAATAAACTATACGAGCCTGGAGGAAAGAGCTTGCGCAAACTCGCTGATGACCGGGCGTTCTTCGAGCAGGTCATTCTCGACTCAGGTGTGGCTGACTTTCT
>JAYVFX010001111.1:0-4527 GCA_043772795.1 Deltaproteobacteria bacterium | reverse complement strand
AAACGTCGTAGCGCCACGCTGGTAGATCCACTTGAGTACCTGAGCAGCGCGATACGGCTTCTCGCCGTGCTCCACGAGCCAGGTTTCGAGGTCGGTCTTGGTGAAGGTTTTGATGTCCATAACTAAGTCTAGGGTCTAAAAAATCCAAAGTCCAAGGTCCAAAGTCTAAGGTCACTAAACCTCTTCGCCTTTTTCTTTCCCTTTATCCTTTTACCCATTTCGCCATTTCCCCGTTTCACCTTCCCCGATCCCTACAGCCTCAAGCCTATAGCCTGTCCTGTATCTCCATCTCACTAAAGAAGTAGCTAATTTCCCACTTCGCGGTGTCTGGACCATCAGAGCCGTGCGCAGCGTTTTTCTCGACATCAGTAGCCCAATCTTTACGGATCGTTCCGGCATCGGCTTTAGCTGGGTCGGTTGCGCCCATCAATCGGCGGTTAGTCTGAATCGCATCTTCACCTTCAAGCACCGAGATGAGTACCGGACCAGAAGACATAAACTCGGTTAGGCTGTTGAAGAAGGGGCGCTCTTTATGCACCGCATAAAACCCTTGCACTTGGGCTTTGCTCAGAGTTGTCATTCGTGCGGCAACGATTTTCAGTCCAGCAGTTTCAAAGCGGCGGAGAATATCGCCAATGGCATTCTTTTTCACCGCATCTGGCTTCACAATTGACAGTGTACGTTCCTTCATTACATTCCTCTTTCTAACGGTCGCAGTAATGTATCGGTGCCCTCACGAGGGGTCAACGAGGTTGGTGTCCGCCAAACCCAGTCCGATTCCTCCGGTTCTGGCAAAGACGGCCCGTGTCGCACGAGCCGCGTTTCCGAAAAGCAGCATTTATGCTGAAGCTGTGAGAGTAGTAAGGGAACAGCAGACCGCTCATCGGTAGAACACAAAAATGATATATCGATAACCTTCCCACCCTGCCTAAGGAACGACTGCGCTCGGCCAGTATTGCTCGTCGTATCGTTGGCAGTCTTCTGCTTTCTGCGTCTAAAGGCAGCGTCTTGAAAACTGGAAGTGATTTAGTTTTGATGCCAACGTAAAGACCTGACCCCATTTCTATTTTCTGGCGGAACCTCAACGCTTGAGAATCTCTGCCTTGCCTGTTACCGCTGCAATGAGTTTAAGGGTTCTCGGACGGAGGCGATGGACCCTACCGAGGGACGTTAGTAGTCGTAGGAAGTAGGCTGAAGGTTTTGGGGGTTGGCTTGACAAGACAAGGTCTCTTTTCTACTAGTTCTCAACTTTGGCTTTTGCCCTGTGACTTTTGCCTTCCTCGCTCAGCCGTCCGAACGCATCGTATGAGGAACTGGCGGTGAGATCGGGGTCGCAAGGACTACCTAACGCAGCAAAGTAACATAGTAACATTAGTAAAATTGCAACGTCCCTTATCTGAGTTGACCTAACAGAGAGTGTCGAACTTAAATGAGGTCGGGCCCAAACGCCAACCCGCCTAGGCCCTCACTATGCAGCGGCTTCCTATTTCGCGCCAGCGCCTACCTATAGCGGTTTTCGTTTGTATGAAGAGAGTATTTTCAGGTCCCCTCTCCCACGAGGGGAGAGGGGACCTGCCAGTGTCTTCCTCGGCGAAAATCAGAGTTGGGGAGCTTAAGTCGGGACCCATGCAGCTCACCCGGCTGTTTCATCCTCGCCAGGACGAGTGGGACGCACATTTCGAGTGGAATGGTCCTGTGGTGGTCGGTCGCACGGCGATCGGAAGGGCAACCATCGACGTACTCAAAATCAACCTCCCCGAGCACATGGAACACAGAAGGTTGCTCATCGCCAGCGGTATTTTGCTAGGCTGATGGTTGCTCTGAGCATCAGCTTTACCGAATACCATGACGGCGCCCCGCCAAGTGAACAGCCCATTCAGCTACCAAGCGCTCGGCAAGACGGCTGCTTCAGGAATTTCCTGCCCGCAGCGCCCGCGACACGAGCTGCCTATCCGCGTCCTTTCCCTCAGTTCACGAGGTTAAGAAAGTTACAACGTTCTCCATTCCTGGCCAAGGATCACAGAGAGTGTTTCAGATAGCGTACGACTTGAAGGATATATCGATAACCTTCCCACCCTGCCTAAGGAACGACTGTACTCGGTCAGTATCGCTCGTCGTGTCGTTGGCGGTCTTCTGCTTTCTGCGCCTAAAGGCAGCATTTTGAAAACTAGAAGTGATTTAGTTTTGATGCTAAAGTAAAGACCTGACCCTAATTATTCCCTCCTTGCATCCTCCGTCCTCACAGTTGCCACGTGATGTGGGCCTACGACGCTGTCATACCAGGCACTGAACATTGGCGACAGAGGAGGCAGAACAAAAGCATCAGGGTTTGACTCTGTACGCATCGACCATGCCCCCGATGCTTTTGTAAGGAGAGCACGATGCGACGGCAAGACAAGATTGCTCTGATTACTAGTGCAGGTTCCGGCATTGGCGAAGCAACGGCGAAGACCTTCGCACGCGAAGGGGCCACGGTGGTGGTCGTTGATATCGATGACACCAATGGTCAGCGAGTCGTAGAAGAGATTCAGCAGGCGGGTAGCCATAGGGATGGCAAGTTTCCGTCTGATTATTCATTGAGATTTGTGCCGCTACTTCCCGTCGAGTCCGAACACATACAGCTTGTTGTTGCTGGTACCACCAAACAAGCCGAAGCCCGAGCCCCAATACACCCGCCCGTCAGCCACGACCGGATGCGTACCGACCGAGCCGCCAGCGGCAAAGCGCCAGAGGATTTCACCAGTAGCTGCATTGAGAGCATACATTTGGTCGCCTGACGATGCCATGGACCCGACATAAACGACCCCGTTGGCGACCACCGGAGCGGCGTAGGCAGCGGCATTCTGCGGGTCGCCCGTTTGCCAAAGGATCTTCCCCGTAACCGGATCGAGCGCAGCCCAGGAGCTGCCTGTGACGACCTGCCCTAAGCTCAGGCGGTGCGGCACATGCTCCAGATTCGTCAGCGCCACGTAGAGGCGCTGCCCATCGTAGGCTGCGCCCCAAGTGAGTCCGCCCGGCTCCGACCAGGGCCCGACCAGCGTGTGCCATAGGACTTCGCCGGTCTCGGCATCGAATGCCCAATACACCCCACTCTTCTGTGCCATGCCGACGACCTCGCGCTGGCGGCCACCGATGGTGGCGCTGTAGAGCTGCGGCGACCCCGCAGCAAACGCCCAGTTCAGAAAGTCACTAGGCGGCGGGCAGATCCGTACGGCCGTGGCACGGCCGATGCCATCAAGCGGAAACGGATACGTCACGCGTGGCAGTTCGCCGCAGGCCAGTTCCCACACCCGCGCACCTACTCCGAAGAACGTCCAGCGTGGTTTTCCAGTTGCCATGTCAACTGCAGTAAGCGCGTTGAAGCGTGCCTCGGCAGGGTAGCAGTCAGGGTTCCAGTCGTCGGGAGCTGCCCGCAGGCAGGCCGTGACCGACTCTGGCTGCGAGTAGTGATGGTCGGTGCCGAAGTAGACGAGCCCCTTCTGTACATTAGCGCCGGGCACGCTGATGATCGCGCCGCCGCTCCAGCTATCGATCCGCCCGCCATTGTCCGGCATCGTCCACGTCTTCCACACTAGCTGTCCGGATTTGGTGTCGAGCGCAACGAGGCTGCCACGGAAGTTGGACGTGGCATTCCGGTCCTTGACGAACTTGCTCCCTTCGTTCGACGAGACCCCCACATAGAGCCGATCGCCCACCACGATCGGCGAGCCCGTTACCTGTGCTGCCGGATGTGCATCGATCCGCGTCATCCATCGGCGTTCCCCGGTCTGCGCGTCGACGGCGATCATGTTGGCGCCGCTGCGATCTCCGAAGATGACCAGCCCCTCGGAGACAACCACACTCGTGCGCACGGCCGAATTCGCCACCCCGTTGTACTCGGACACGGAGTGGGACCAGAGCACCGCGCCGGACGTACGGTCGAACTTCCACAGCTTGCCCCCTGCATCCGGCACGTAGACCGCCCCGCCGCCGACCACCGGTGTGGCCCAGTTGTCGCCGCTCGTGGTCACCGTGTAGACGGGCACAAGCCGGTGCACGTTGGCTGGACTGATTGTGGTCTCTGCCGGCTGGTTGCGGCTGTTGCCCGGATCGTGGTTGCTCATGGGCCAATCGGCTGCGACGACCAGCGTGATATCGGCAAGCAGCACCAGGGCGCACGTCAACATGCTCAGCACGGCGGTCCGCCTGTACACCGTGCATGTTCGTTGAGTTACCATAGGTATAGGACTTTCCTCCTGAGTGATCTCCTTGCTGTCGGCATTTAGACACCAGGCGGAGTCGCGATCAAGTTAACCGTCGCGTAGGGCAGGGGGTGCCCGCCAACGTCATCGTCACAGTTCCCTAGCGGGTGAAATGCAATTTGAGCCCAGGGCGGGGCCAGTCCATCGCGCCTAATTTGCCACTGGCCGTGAGCGTGACATATGCCGTTCTCAGATCCGGTCCGCCAAAGCAGATGTTCGTCGTCAACGGATCGCCCGTCGGAATGAATTCGACCGAAGCGCCATCAGGGGAAATGACGGTAATCCC
>JAYVFX010001110.1:0-6225 GCA_043772795.1 Deltaproteobacteria bacterium | reverse complement strand
ACTACCCCCTCTCTCTGACTCTCTCCCACAAGGGGAGAGAGAACCTGGCAGCAAAGATCACAAATGGACACTCCATATCTTGCTGGAGCGTTACTATAGGGTGACAACTCCGGCGTGCCGATCTCTTGAAGTCTGGTTTAGTGCTGGACAATTCCGAGTCTCTATTGTGGAAGCACGAAAAGTGCAGTAGACGTTGGATACACTTGCAAATGAAAGGACAATAAAGGCAAAATAAAACTCTCCTGGGTAAATCCGAATCTAGTTCGTTCTCGTATATTCAACGAGGAGAGTGTCTGTTCGGGGCGGTCCGCTTCAGTAGGGGAACAACAAATAAAAAGAGCGCTTCGTGTGGAAAAGGAGCCTCTTCTTGGGCATAAGGAGGTAGGGTGTATGAAGAAACTATTCTTGGGGAGTTCTTTAAGAGTAATTGGTACTGTGGCATTCGTATTGGGAGTTTGCTTGGCAGTTGCTCCACGAGTGAAAGCGGCTGACCACGGCGACGGGCCCATTACGAGTAACAACCAGTCTTCAGATCTCGCAGATATCTACGCTTTTCTTGATCCGAATGACAACTCCAAACTCGTCCTGATCATGACGCAACGGGGGTTTATTGCGTCAGGCGAGAATGCCAACTTCGGCATTTTCGATCAGTTCCTACAGTATCGGTTCGAGATCGAGACCACTGGTGATGCAAAGCCAGACCAGTTCGTCAATATTACTTTCTCAGCGCCAGCAGGTTCGGGCGGCCCACAGACGGCCACCATCGAGTTGCCTGGCAAACAGACCTTTACTGCGCCGACGACCCGCTCTTCGACAGCAGCCACTGCACCGACACAAGTGGTAACGACCGATTCAGGAACCGGCGTGGCGTTCTTCGGTGGTTTGGTTGATGATCCCTTCTTCTTCGATATCCCCGCTTTCGGTCGCTTCGTAGCTTCGGTGCTCGCTAAGTCACCTGATGTCTCGCAGTTCCAGCGCGGGCGTGACAGCTTTGCCGGGTACAACGTGATGGGCATCGCACTCAGCGTTCCCTTAACGATCCTGCAAAGTCCTGGCACTCTTGGGGTAGAAGCGGTCACTCGGCGCAATGAGAAGACTCAGGTCCGTAAAGGGCGGATCAAGACCTCTGGAAAATTCCGCCAGGTTGAGCGTGAGGGTAATCCCGCTATCAACGTTGCACTGATCCCCTTCGCTCGTAAAGACGAATATAACTTTTCGACGCCGGAAGACGATGCAAAAGGGAAGTTTGCCAACGACATCGTGGCGACGCTCACAGCGCTAGGCACTAATGCCACCAACATCGGTATCCTTGCTAGTGTGGCTGTGACTAACGGTGATTATCTACGCCTCAATACCAAAACTGCTAACGTCGGGTCGATGGGTGGCAACAATGCCGGCGCTGGGTTTCCCAACGGGCGGCGACTGGCTGATGACGTCATTGACACCATCCTCTTCTTCGTCGCTAATCAGAACACCCTGGGTGACAATGTGAATGCAAGCGACGTTGCCCCGCGCGACACGTTTCCGTTTCTTGCGCCCTCGCAGCAACCACGCGCTCCTGAAGTGATTGACGACAATACACGTAACTAATAGTTAGAGGAGACTGTCCGGAAAGGAGTGGAAGTGTCATTGCGAGCGCAGCGAACCAATTTTTGTTTGAAAAGAGATTGCTTCGTCGCTGGTGGCTCCTCGCAATGACTCATCTTCTTGTCTTTTCGGATAGTTTCTAACTGTTTCCATCGTCCGTAGATTCCGCAAGAATGAACGCCTTCAGTTTTGCCGTTGCTGTCCTGACTACGTTCATATGTGTCGGTTACGAGAGGGAGACAGCGACCGCGGCAGACTCGATTACGCTTCCTCCTGCTACCCCTCTGGCGTCTGACACCGATCAGGTCATCGCCACGATTCGATCTCTTGAAGAAAAGGTCAAGCAAAACCCTGACGACTTCATTGCCTACACCAAGTTGGCAGGCTACTACCTCCAGCGGCAGCGTGAGACAGGGAGTAGTGACTATCTCTCACTCGCTAGCCGTGCCGCCCGCGCTTCGCTTGCTGTTGTACCGGCAGAGCGGAATTATAGCGGCCTAGCTGTACTTGCTCAGGCTGAATATGCCTCGCACAACTTTGCGATTGCCCGTGACCATGCCTTGCAGCTCACCAAGCTCGCTTCGACAAAAAGCGTGGGATTGGAAATTTTGAGTGATGCTCTTATCGAACTTGGCGAATACGACAATGCCAGGCGAATACTCGATCGCATGCGGAGTCTTGGCGAAAAGACCTCCGGCTCACAGAGCCGACTTGGGAAATACGCACTGTTGTATGGTCGCCCTAAGGACGCCGTGCAGTATCTATCCGAAGCCCTAGTACTGGCGCTTGAACAAACTCCTCCTTCACGTGAGACGGTGGCGTGGTGTCGTTGGCAACAGGTGAGATTGCCTTCTCGGTGGGCGATTACCAGACCGCAGAGCACCACTATCGCGATGCGCTAGTGACTTTCCCCGATTACTATCGCGCGCTCGCCGGGCTCGCACGGGTTCGCGCTGCGCTCGGCGATTGGCCCGGGGCCATGGCACAATATGAACAGGTTGTTCGGATACTTCCTGACCCCACCTTTGTGGCTGCGCTTGGCGATCTCTACCAACTTGCGGGACGAGAGAAGGATGCGACGGTGCAGTATGCGCTCGTCGAGCAGATTGCCCGTCTGAGCACGCTCAGTGGGACGCTCTATAATCGCCAACTCGCACTTTTCTACGCTGACCATGACCGCAACCCCGAGGAGGCCTATGCCAACGCTGCAAAAGAATACACGGTCCGACGGGATATCTATGGGGCAGATGCAGTGGCGTGGACAGCACTGAAAGCGGGCAAGCTCATTGAAGCACAGGTAGTGATGAAGGAGGCGCTGCGGCTAGGCACACGGGACGCAAGGATTTTCTATCACGCCGGCATGATTGCTTACCGTCACGGAGAGCGGGAGAAGGCAAAGCATTACCTCCACTTGGCGCTGGAAACAAATCCGTATTTCTCGCGTTCTGGAGCTGAACAAGCAAGACAAACCCTGGCCGCACTTGCAAATGAGAGGACAATAAAGGCAAAATAAGATTTTTCTTGGTAAATCCAAATCTGCTTCGTTGCCGCATATCCACCGAGGAGAGTGTCTGTTCGGGGTGGTTTCTGAATGATTAAGGATAGATTAAAAAGAGAGCTCGGCGCGGAACGGGAGCCTCTTTCTGGGCATTAAGGAGGTAAGTGTATGAAGAAATTTTCTGTGAAAGGTCTGAGAAAAACAGCGAGTGCTCTTGCCCTGGCAATGACGTGGGCAAGCGTGGGAACGCCACCCGTGGCAGTCTATGCTGCCGATCATGCCGAATCGACATCGGTGGCTGGAGATCCAGGGGCTGATATCGGTGATGTTTTCGCTTTTCTTGATCCGAATGACAACTCAAAAGTCATTCTCGCCTTAGATGTAGAAGGGTTCATCGTTCCTTCCGAACTATTGAACCTGAGTTTTTTTGCTCCAGAGGTCGTGTATCGGTTTCAGATTGAGAACACCGGGGATGCGAAACCAGACGCTAATATCGATGTCACTTTCAGTCCGCAGACCTCTCGCAGTCAGCCACAAACCGCAACCATCAAATTGCCCAACAAACAGGAATTTACGGCCCCCACTACCGTGCAAACCCTGGCGGAAACAGCAGGTTCTTTTGTCCTTACGACCGATGCGACGAGTGGCGTCTCATTTTTTGCGGGTCTGACAGATGATCCCTTTTATTTTGATATTGTGGGGTTCAACCGCTTTGTCGCGTCGGTTCTGGCGGCTAAACCTGATGCCAAAGCTTTGCAGCGCGCTCGTGATAGCTTTGCCGGCTATAACATTCATATGATTGCTCTTAGCGTACCTGCCTCCTTGTTGCGCGGGTCGGCTGGGAATGTCATCGGCGTGAACGGCGTGACTTTGCGAAAGGTGAAGTCAACACGAAGGAAAAACGGCGAGCTGAAGACCAGCGGAAAGTTGGTTCAACTCGACCGTATGGCAACCCCGGCGGTGAATACCGCGCTCATCCCATTTGCACGTAAGAATGAATATAATGCCTCGACGCCGGAAGATGATGCCAAAGGGAAGTTTGCCGACAATATTGTGGCAACGTTGACAGCGCTTGGTACCAGCAAAGACAACATCAATACACTTGCGAGTGTTGCCGTTACTAAGGGCGATTATCTTCGACTTGACCTTTCGGCAAAAAACAACAGTGTCGGAGAAGGTGAGCGCGCGACCACTCCTGGGTATACTGGCTTTCCCAATGGACGCCGGTTTGGCGATGATACCATCGATGTGCTGCTGTATTTCATCAGCAATCAAACATTAACGACTGGAGATAGCGTGGATAAAAACGACGTGTCGTTGGGGAAGAGTTTTCCTTTCGTTGCCCCACCTAATCAGCCGTTGGAAAATCCAGAAGTCGATAACACCGAGAACTAACCGCGCGGAACTCCTCCACTATACTTCCTGCCGGCGATGGCTTTGACTTGGCTATCGCTGGTAGGGGTACAGTTTCCACTTCATGCGAGATTCTCAGAGTGAGGTCTGGGACCATGCCGACGAAACAGTCCAGCGGTAGTCAATGGTTCGTGTCGGGACTGGCCATTCTTGCATTCGGCATGAGCGAATCTCCATCGGGTGCGGTTGCGTCTCCGCTTCTGTCCTCATTGCCAGCAGTAGTCGCATTGCCCTCGGATGCTGCGACCGTTGAAGCGACGACCCGCTTCCTCGAAAACCGCGTCAAGCAGGACCCTGAAGATTTTATTGCGTACAATAAACTGGCGACGATATATCTCCAACGTCTGCGCGAAACTGGCGACCTAACCTATGTGACTCTTGCGAGCCGGGCTGCCGAGGCGTCGCTTGCTATTCTTCCTCCCGTGCAGAACAAAGATGGCCTGACGGCACTCGCGCAAGTGAAATACTCTTCTCATGAGTTCGCGGTAGCGCGTGATCATGCCAAGTACTTGACTACTCTTGAGCCTCATAAAAGTTATCCCTTTTTGCTCCTGGGCGATGCCCTTCTTGAACTTGGGGACTACGATCAGGCGAAGCTGGCCTTTCAGAAGATGGAACAATTTGGCGCGATTCAGGGTCTGACCAAAGCTGCGATCGAACAACGCATGGCGCGACTTGCTATCGTCCACGGGGACAACAAGCGGGCGCAACAACATTTTGTGAATGCCTTGACCAGCGTACTCAAGATACCCGTACCTCCGCGCGAAACAGTGGCGTGGTGCTACTGGCAGTTAGGCGAAACCGCCTTTGCGCGGGGCGACTATGCCGCCGCTGATCAGCATTATCGCGACGCCCTTGTGACTTATCCTGAGTACTATCGGGCGCTTGCTGGCGTCGCCAAGGTGCGTGCCGCACAGGGAATGCAGCAGGAGGCAATTGCATTTTACCAGAAAGCGATTGCAGTGATTCCTCTACCGGAGTATGTCGCGGCGTTGGGAGATATGTACACCGCGACCAATCGTCCTGAGGAAGCGCAGAAGCAGTACGACCTCGTTGAATACATGGGGTCGCTCAGCGCGCTCAACCAAATGCTTTACAATCGCGAACTCGCGCTCTTCTATGCTGACCATGAGCGAAATCTCCCCAAAGCGCTGGCGTTAGCTGAGAAAGAACTGGAAGTACGGCGTGACATTTACACCTACGATGTGCTGGCTTGGACGCTCTATAAGAACGACAAGCCACAGGAAGCGCTCGTAGCCATGACGCAAGCCCTACGTTTAGGAACCCAGGATGCGCGCCTTTTTTTCCATGCTGGGATGATTTGTCACCGATTAAGCAAGCCCTCTGAGGCTCAAGCGTACCTACGGCGTGCACTGCGACTGAATCCGCATTTTCACCCGTTGCAAGCCGGGATTGCGAAGCTCACTCTTGAGGCACTGCACAAAAACTCAACGCTGAGCACGCTCCAGGAGAAAAGTCATGATCACTCATAGAGTGTTTTCTGGTATTGCTGTCGCCATTGTTACGTTTATCGCGGTGTTGTCGTTGCCGGGACGCGGCTTCGCTCACCCAATGGGCAATTTCAGCATCAATCATTTCTCTGCTGTTGCTGTCTATCCTACCTCTGTTCGCGTGTCGTATGTCATTGACATGGCAGAGATCCCCACGTTCCAGGAGATGCAAGACTCTGGCTTAGTTGCTCAGCCAGATGACCCCTCAGTGGCTCC